>NZ_PQHY01000043.1:0-56020 GCF_003385175.1 Amycolatopsis ruanii | reverse complement strand
ACCGCTGAGCGGTCACCGCGGGAGGGCGAACTCGGCCCACACCCACTTGCCCTCCGCGCCGGTCTCGTAGCCCCAGGACTCGCTGAGCGCGTCGACGATCACCAGGCCGTTGCCGCGCACCGAGTCCCACGCTCGGGTTCGCGAGTCCCACGCTCGGGTTCGCGAGTCCCACGGTCAGGTGCGCGAGTTCCGCGTTCGCGTGATCACCAGCTGAGTTCCTGGCAGCGGGCCGCCGACTCGCGCGGTTCGCACTGCAGGGTGGCGTGCTCGATCGAGTAGTCGTCCTTGAGGAGCGTCTGCGCGGCGGCGAGCACCTCGGCCGGTTCGGCTTCGTGCTCCAGCGTGAGGTGCGCCGAGGCGACCTCCATGCCCGAGGTGAGCGTCCACACGTGCAGGTCGTGCACGTCGCACACGCCGGCCAGCGCCGTCAGATCCGCGGAGATCCGTTCGACGTCCACGTCGGCAGGGGCGTGCTGGAACAGGATGCGCAGCGCGCGCCGGGCGAGGGTGAACGTGCGCGGCAGCACGAACAGTCCGATCGCGACACCGATGAGGGCGTCCGCGTAGCGCCAGCCGGTCGTCAGGGTGATCACGCCGCTGACGAGGACGCCGATCGAGCCGATCATGTCCGCGAGGACTTCCAGGTACGCGCCACGCAGGTTGAGGCTCTCCTTGGAGCCGTCGCGGAGCAGCGCGAAGGCCACGACGTTCGCGGCGAGACCACCGACCGCCACGAGCAGCACGGGCAGGCCGGGCACCTCGGGCGGGTTCGCGAGCCGCTCGACCGCCTCGTAGATCACGTAACCGGCCACCCCGAAGAGCAGGACGGCGTTGGCCAGCGCGGCGAGCACCTCGGCCCGGTAGAGCCCGAAGGTCCGCCGGTAGGTCGGCCCGGACCGCCGCGCCAGGACGATCGCCGTGAGGGCCATCGCGAGCCCGAGGACGTCGGTGAGCATGTGCCCGGCGTCGGAGATCAACGCCAGCGACCCGGTGACCACCCCGACGACCGCCTCGAGCACCAGGAAGGCGATGCCGATCCCGAGCGCCGCGGCGAGCCGGGGCAGATAGCGAGCGGACGCGCTACCGGGCGGTTGGTGCCCGTGTCCGTGGCCGTGTCCCATGCGCTGGTGTCCTCCTCTGTCCCGCAGCCGGAATATATAGTGATATGCGCATGTGTGCAATAGCAGGTAAGGCTACCCTTCTTCGAGCAGCCTAACCGAGCGGCACCCCTGCCGCTCCCCACAAAGGGGTAGCCACTCACGGGGCGAAAACACCGGTGCGCTAGGCTGTGTCACGTCGCCCAGCGATGGGCCCTCGTAGCTCAGGGGATAGAGCACTGCCCTCCGGAGGCAGGTGTCGCAGGTTCGAATCCTGCCGAGGGCACCCAGGTCAGAGCGTTATTAGACGCTCTGACCATGCTTTGCGTGGTGCCGTACGTGGTGCGACCCCGCTACTCTCGCACCATGACCGACGCCAAGAAGCGGACTCAGCGCCGCCAGCGGGGCGAGATCGAGACCCTGCCGAGCGGAGCACTCCGGGTCAAGGTCTATGCAGGCGTCGACCCCCTCAGCGGCAAGCGGCACTACCTCCGCGAGACGATCCCCGCTGGCCCGAAGGCCGAGGCGGAGGCCGAGAAGGTCCTGGTCAGGTTCGTGAACCAGGTCAACGAGAGCCGCAACCCCAGGACGCGCGCGACGGTCAGCCAGCTCCTCGACCGGTACATGGAGTTCATCGACATAGATGTGACGACGCGCACTCGCTACGAGATCGCGATCCGGAAGCACATCAAGCCGCTACTCGGGAACCTGCCGATCGCCAAGCTGAACGGCGAGACGTTCGACTCGTTCTACAAGACGCTCCGCACGTGCCGGGATCACTGCGGCGGCCGCCCATCCATCGACCATCGCGTCAAGGGCGAGCATGAGTGCACGGACAAGTGCCGGGTCCACAAGTGCGACCCGCTCTCCCCCGCCTCCATCCGGAAGATTCACACGTGCCTGAGCGGAGCGCTCAAGACGGCCATCCGCTGGCAGTGGATCACGGTCAACCCACTTGACCAGGCCCACCCACCGAAGCGTCCAACTCCTGATCCGCGGCCGCCCTCACCAGAGGAGGCGACCGCGATCGTCAACGAAGCGTTCAAGGATCTGCCGTGGGGAATGCTCGTCTGGCTCGCCATGACCACCGGCGCTCGGCGGGGCGAGCTGTGCGCGCTGCGCTGGGACTGGCTGGACCTGGACAACGCAACGCTGCGGATTCACACCAGCATCGCCCAGGACGGCGGCAAGACATGGGAGAAGGACACCAAGACGCATCAGCAACGACGCATCACGCTCGACCCCGAGACTGTGGGGTTGCTGCGCGCGTACCGCCAGCACTGCGAGTCCGGAGCCCGATCAGTGGGTGTCACGCTGCCAAAGAACGGCCGCCTGTTCTCTCCCGAGGTTGATCACTCCACCTGGCTCAAGCCCAGTACGGTGACACAGCGGTATCGCCGCATGTCCCGCTCGCTGGGCTTGGAAACCCACCTGCACCAGCTACGCCACTACTCGGCAACGGAACTGATCGCGGCCGGCGTCGACGTGCGCACGGTCGCCGGCCGCCTCGGCCACTCCGGAGGCGGCACGACCACGCTCAAGGTCTACTCGGCGTGGGTCGCCGAGGCGGACCAGAAGGCAGCCGGAAAGCTGACCGGGCGAATGCCGCAGGCACCAATCACTATCGACGTCCAGGGCAACGCTCGTTCAACACTGGAGCCGGAAGCCGCGAACCCTTACCAGAAGATTGCCGCAGATCTACGCGGCGCGATCACTGCGGGGATTCTCCGGGAGGGAGAGGAATTACCTCCTGTGGCTGATCTGGCAAGTCGATATCATGTCAGCGTCGGGACAGCACACCGCGCTATAGCCGAACTGAAGACGGCCGGCCTCGTGACAGCAAGCCGAGGACGGCGAGTCACGGTTGTTCATCTGACGTCAGATTCATCGGAGACTCACAACGTCGTCGATATCGGAAGCAAGAGATCAGGCTGACAAGCCAAAGCATTAGAGTACAAGATCTGGGGGAATCTCTTGTGAACGCGTCGGCCAAGAAGCGGCGGACAAAGTCGGTCGGCCTACGAAAACCGCATCCCCTAATGCGGTTCAAAGTGAGCACGATACATAAAGCCACACTTACGCTCATGTGGCTCGCAACGTTGACCCTCTCGTTCATTGCCGGATGGACCGAATCCAGTCTGCTCTTCGGCACAAGCCTCGCCGTGCCGGCCCTTTCACTCGGGACGGCGGCCTGCGCCTGGCTTGTCGCAGCATCGACAAGACGCCACTTGGCCGAGCGGACGCAGATCGCGCTTCTCATGAAGAAAGTCTCCGGGATCGCAGCCCTGAATGTCTTGTACATCCTGCTGCAGACCGCCTACGATCCCGCAGCTTTCAGGACAGCCGACACTGTACTTCTGTATCTACTCAACCTAGCCGGAATTGTTACAATTCCTCATTCGGTAGAGGCTCACCACATCGCCGTCGAAACTTACAGCAAACATCGAGCAAGAATTGCCATGAAACGAAACATCATGCGAGTCAACATGGCGCATAGCACGAAGCGACCACGGTCGAAAACGGGGCAGAATACTAAGCCGAAGGCCAGCGCACGGTGAGCACGATCGACTCTTCGACCGCCTCCCACGAGTGATCAACACCTGGCCCCCACATCGCGTAGTCTCCTTGACGTGAAAAAGTCACCGAACCTTCCGTCGACTCGACCCGAAAGCGGCCGCTGATCAGCATCACCAGAGTGGTGCGCTGGTCATCAGCAGTCCACTCCGGCCGTTTGTCACCCTTCGGATGCGTCGCCCACTTGACCTCGACGTCCTTGGTCGATCGCACGCCCTTCGACGGGTCGATGAAGTGACCGACGATCCAGCCCCGCGTGTCCGCTCCGTCTTCGACGGCGTTGCCGGTGTGCCAGCGTTCGGTCACGTCAACTCCCATTCCACGGGCGGTAGCTTCACGCGGTGTCCGCCGAGCTCGGCGAGGCGTCGGAAGCCTTGCAGCACGGCGAACAGTCCTTCGTTGCTCCAAGCTACATCGGCCAGCAACTCGGCCAGGAGATCGGTGTCGAGCGTCGAGTAGCGGCGAAGGTTCGACGTTTCCCAGTTGGCCTCGATCTGGCCGCCGAAGCGGAGCCAGAACTCCTCGTCCTCGATGACGATCAGGCTGGGGAACTCGTAGTTGCCACTCACCAGGTTCAGGCCGAAGCCGGTGCACTCCATGCGCAGGCGCTCGCCGAGCGGGCGTTCCAGTAGCCACTGCATCGGCTCGGACTGGCGGCTGGGGTGCATGGGGTCGGCCACGCGCTGGTCTCCGAGCGTGTTGTCGACGTCGTTCCGGCCGAACAGCTCCTCTTCCATTTCGCGGAGCAGAGTCCCGCCGAGCCGCGTGTCTGCGCTGAGGTCAGCGGCCGGCTGATGGAAACCCTTGGGGATCACGGCGAGCTGACGGTTCGCGTTGACCACGTTGCCGGATCGCTGCTGGATCAGGATCAGGAAGTCCGCGTCGCCGTGCAGGCCGGCCGGGCGGGCGATGGCGCATAAGGCCAGCACGCCGCCCGCACATAGCCGGCCCTCAAGCCGGGTTACCGCGTCCAGGTCGGGTAGGTAGTGCTCCCGCAGCGGGAGACGGCCAGGACCAGCACCGGTCGCGAGCGCATCCAGCAACTCGCCTTCGAGTAGGTCCATCGTCAGCGCGTAGTGCACGAACGGCGCGACCCCGACTGTCCCGGCGATACCACCCTCCCCGGCACTCGCAGTCCTCAGCCGGTAGAGCGGCATGTTCACGAGCTTGGTCCCGAGTTCCAGGGTCTCGGCAAGCCTCTGGATGGCGGCGTTGAGTGCCTGTTCGTTCAGGCTCGCGGTCGCTCCGGACGGCGCTTGATCGAGCTTCAGGCCGTCGCCACGGGTCAGCAGAGGAGCGCCGAGGTCAAGCCAACCTTCGCGGGTCAGGATTGTTGTCGCGGCGGTCTGGTCGTTCCCGAACTTCGCGCTGTACCTGCCGTACCCGTTCTTGGCGGCCCCGTAGTAGTCGCGCAGCGCGCGCGTGACATCAACCTGGCTCACGCCTCCGCGGCGCGCGCCCCGATCGCGCAGACCCCGCACGTCGACGTTGGCAAGCGCGGCAGCGACCTTGCGGCGACTGGTGCCCGCCTCCCAGCCTGCGTGACCGTCCAGCCACTCCAGCGCCAGTGCAATGTATGGATCGCCAGCAAGCCGCAGCTCGGCAGCTTCCCTGGCGCCGTCATCCGTTTCCGCATCTGCCGCCGGCACGTCCGGGCTCTGACCGAGAAGTTCTGCGAAGCGCGCGCGGACGGTTGCCGATGCTCGTTCGTACGCCGTGTCGAGGAGTTGTTGCATCTCCGACTTCGGTGTCAGGTCAGGCTTTTGGTGCCATGACGCGACAGTGCGGACCCCGATCCCGAGATGTTCGGCGAACAGCTCATTGCTGAGCCGCAACGCCTTCTGAAGCGCGCACGCCGTCCGGCCGGTCCACGGGTCCGTCCGCATGCCTTACCGGTCCTCCGACGGTCGCGATGTCTTCAGAAGCCGGATGACCGTGGCTAGCTGCTCGGTGATGCCGTCCAGCCGGTGTTCCAAGGCATCGAGCCGGCCGGAGAGATCTTGCTCCGTCAATTCTTTGCGCGCCGGTGGACGCTCGCCGTGCAATACAGCTTCCAAATGCCGCGGATGCCAGCCGAGGGCCACCGAAAGGGATTCCAGTGTGCGCGGACTCCGCTTCCGGTTCACGGTGTTCCGCTGGATCTCGCGGACGATGGCCGAAGATACGTGTGACCGAGCCGCCAATTCCTGCTGTTGCCACCCGAGTTCTTTCATCCGCTCGTTGATGGCCTTCGCTACTGCGGCCCAATCCTCCGACACGTGCTCCTCCGCGCTCCTGCTGCAGCGCCGACGTTAGCGGATCTCCAAGGGTTTCAGCGGTACATCGCACCAGCCAGGCAAGCCACGCTCGCGCCATCGCTGACCTCATCGATATTTCGATGAAATCATCGCCGTCAGCGTTGGGTAGTTCATTCCGACCGAGTCGTCGAACGAGCTCCAAGCCGCCTCAAACCCGACGGAAAACAGGAACCTGCATCACTCCTGCATTGGTTCTGCATTTGTATTGCACTGGTCGTGCATGGTTGGCGACCGTGATTTTTCCTTGAATCGAAGTCATGGAAAACACCGACACGGAACGCCCTCAGAATGCAGTTCCAGAAACCACTTATAACCGCGATTCGCGACCGGCCTTCTACACGGTCCGGGAGGCAGCCAGGCTTCTCCGCGTCGGCCCGTCGACGCTCTACCGGATCATCCGGGACGGCGATTTCCCCGCGGTCCGGCTTCGCTCTCGGTACGTCATCCCGGCAGTCGCGCTGGATCGACTGATCGCGGAGGTGGACGCGACGGGCGGCGTCGTCGATCCCAGCCGCATCGCCGCTGAGCGCCGGACTGCCCGCGAGGTTGCCCGGCTCACCGGAGGTGAGTCGTGGTGAACCCGGACGACTTCGAGGATTTCGCGGACTACCTCACGGCTCTCGCAGTCGAGCTTGACCGCTACGCCAACGTCCCGGACGACGTGCTCGAGGGCATCGTGCGCCGCGACGGCTCGTGCATGTGGCTCTACTCGACCGGCGACGCGCCGGCGTGGACGGGCGACAACCTGACCGATCGCGAACTGGCCGCGGTGATCTGCGCCGGATGCACGGCGCAGTTGGCCTGCCTGGAACTGGAGTTGCGCACCGCCGGCCCGTGCACGCTCGGGGTCTGGGGAGCGCTGTCCGAAGACGACCGCCGGGCCCTGTACCCGATCTGGCGCGCTCGTCGCACTAGGACGAACGGAGGTGAGCAGCGATGAACCTCACGCCAACGCAAGTCCTCGTGGCCTTGGGCATTCTGGCTTCCTGGTTCCTCCTGTGGCGCATCCGTTCATGGAAGAGGCGGCGCACGCTCGAAGCGTCGCGAACGAGAAGCCGCTTGCTGTCGCTCTTGGGAAGGGTGGTGTGCACGGCCGCGCTGATCGTGGGCGTGCAGTGGGTCGTCATCGTTGCCGCACCGGGCAACCACGGGCTCTTGTTGGCCGTGCTCGGAGTCCCGGCGCTGTTCGCGGCCCACGGGCTGACGAAAGCGTTGACCGTCGTCACCGTGGACGTTCGGGGTGGTCGTCGATGAATCGCGAGCTGAACAGGGTGGCCGCCTCCGGGCGGCCACCCGCCGGCCACGACATCGAGCGCGTCCGTGTCCAGGTGGACCGGTTGTGCTGGACCGGGATCACCCTCGGGTTGGCGTTCACGATGACCAACGTCCAGCACTTCGCCGCCGCGGGCGCGCCTGCGTGGTCACTGACGTGGCTGGCCGCCTGGCTGCTCGATCCCACGGTCTCCCTCGTGCTGATCGCGATCCTGCGTGCCGAGCAGGTCACGGCCCAGCATGGGGTCCGTATGGGCTCGTGGGTGCGGCGTGCGAAGTGGTTCACGCTCGCTGCCACGTATGTCATGAACACCTGGTCGTCGTTCGCGGCAGGTTCGTGGTCGGGGATCGTGCTGCACTCCGTGCCGCCGCTGCTGGTGTTCACGGCGGCCGAGGCCGTGACCGACCTGCGCGAGAAGCTGATCGAAGCCGCCACGGTGTCTGCCGAGTACAAGCCTCGCACTGTTGGCGAGAGTCGCCCGCCTCAGCGGCGCGCGGGTCGGAAGCTGTTCGCGGATTACCTGTCCGATGCACGCGAGGCGTGGTCGCCCGGGGTCGAGGTGACGCCCGCGTGGGTGCGGCAAGCCACGGGGTGTTCGCGCGGGTTGTCGCCTCGTGTGGCTGCCGCGCTCAGGGCCGAGGTTCAAGGACAGGCGGCCCTGTCATGAACGATCGCCATGAACGGGGCGCGCTCGAACCGAAGGTGTTCGAGGCGGAGATCGTCACCGACGGAGTGCCCGGCTCTGGGCCACGATCGGCGCTCACCAAGTGGTGGGGCGCGCCGGGGACTGCCCACCTGCGAGCGGTAGCCGCCTACCGGTTCCGGAAGCTGCCTCGGGACTTCTTGCGTCTGGCCTGGTTCGTCCTGCGCGGTCATGGACGGTGGATGGCGAAGGCGTGGACGTGGGCGACGTACGGCGACCTGCGAGCCGACGCCCGCGCAGCAAGGGTTGCCAGCGACTCGGAAGCACGGCGGCAAGCTCAGGAACTGATCCGCGCGGACTCGAAGGCACGTTGGGGCCGCCTCGCGATCGTCCTGCACCGCTGCGCCGTGTTGGCAACCATCGTCGCGCCGGTTGGCCTCGTGTTGTGGTGCGTCGACTCGTGGATGGCGCGCGAGGACATGTGGCCCTGGCTAGCGCAACTGCTGAACCTGATAGGTACTAGCTGGAAGGTGGTGAAGACCGTCGCCTCAGCACTGCTCCTCGTTGGTCCGGTTGGCTGGATCGTCGCGGCGGCTTGGGAAGGCCGCGACAAGGAGCCGGGCGCGAGCTGGCTCACCAGGCCCGACCGCGACGACGCGGATTCGTGGATCGACGAACGCATGGTGTCGAAGGCACTCGGGCACCTGGGCATCGCACCGCTGAACGCCTTCCTCAAGAACGGAGGCGAACTGCTCTACAGCATCCCTGCCCGGCGGGACGGCAACGGCACGTTCGTGCAGGTTCGGCTACCGCTGGGGACGACGGCCGACATGGTGGCCGACCGGCGCGACAAGCTCGCCGCTAACCTCGGACGGGCGAAGCTGGAGACCTGGCCGACCGAAGGGGACGAGGCCGGCGTGCTCGACCTGTGGGTGGCCGACAAGGGTGCACTCGCTGGCGGAGCCGGGGAATGGCCGCTCCAACATGACGGGCAGCTCGACGTGTTCGACGGCGTACCGTTCGGCCTCACCCAACGCGGCGTGGTCGTCAACGCCCCGCTGATCGAGGCGAACTGGCTGATCGGCGGACGGCCGGGACAGGGCAAGTCCGCGGCGCTCCGCACGCTGCTACTGGGTGCGGCGCTCGATCCGACAGCCGAGCTGTGGATCTTCGTCATGGGCGAGTCGCCGGACTTCGACCCCTTTGAGCCGCGAGCAACCCGCTACCGCATGGGGATAGACGACGCAGTGGCCGAAGCCGCTGTGGCCTCGCTCGAAGATCTGTCGACGGAGATGGAGCGGCGCGGCAAGGTGCTCGGCGAGCAACCCGGTCGACCGCCCAAGGTGTCACGGAAGCTCGCAGACAAGGCCGGCTTGGGCTTGCACCCGCTGGTGTGCGCGATCGACGAGTGCCACGAACTGTTCCAGCACCCCAAGTTCGGCAAGCGCGCGGCCGAGCTGGCGGTCAGGGTGATCAAGCGCGGCCGCAAGTACGGGATCGTGCTTCTGTTGGCGACGCAATCGCCAACAAAGGACTCAATTCCCAGGGAGGTCACCCGGAACGTCTCCTGTGGCGTGGCGTTCTCGGTAGCCGACCAAATCGCCAATGACGGCCTGCTCGGCGCGGGCAAGTACCGATCGGGCATTCGCGCGACCGATCTCCGGATGAAGACCGACCGCGGAACCTGCGTCGCTGTTGGGGTGACCGATGCGGCCTTCGAGCTGATCCGCACGTTCTACGTGCCCTTGGAGGACGAGGTCGACATGGTGACACCGGTGATTCAGCGTGCCTTGGCGATCGTGCGCGAGCACGGCCGCGAGATCACGGCTCGTCCAGTGATCGAGGCCGTGCCAGTCGATCACCTGGCGGATGTGGCGACGGTAATGCGTGGTGAGCGACGGGTGCCGACGAGGGTTGTGCTCGCCCGCCTCGCCGAGCACAACCGGCGCGAGTACGAAGGCTGGACGTTCTCGGACCTCAAGGCGACGCTCGCCCAGTACGGCTTCGGGCCGCGCAAGTCGAGCGGGGTGCAGGTGGTTCGTGCGGAAGACGTTGGGGAGGCGCTAAGCCGCCGGGGCGGTTCCGGGTAGGCGCGGGGACATGAGAGCGGGGTGGGGAGTTCTCCCCACCCCGCTCCCTTGCGCTCTTCCCCGGCCTGACCAGGGCGGATGCCCTACAGGGAAGCTGATCGGCGGTCGCTCGTGGCCTGCGCGATCACGGCGTTTCGGGCTGATCGCCGAGGTCTCGCCGATGCCCTCCCTCAGGCACGGCGTCGGCGACGAACGTGCCCTTCGCGGGCACTGTCACGACGAGTCCCCTGGCTCGGAGAAGCTGGGTAGCGTGCCGGGCAGTGCCGAGCGACACGTCGTACTGCTGTGCAAGCCTGCGTTCTGCGGGTAGTGGCGTACCCGGCCTGAGCCTGCCGGTCTCGATGAGCTGAGCGAGGTGGTCGGCCAACTGCTCGTAGACGTAGCCCGTTGGCTCGGGCCGAAAGGCCGGCTCACCGGCGACCTTGTTGCGCTCAAGAGGCTGGGGCAACGGGACGAGTCGCAAGCAGTCCTCGCAGGGCATCCCGGTCACGCGGTCAAGCAAGTCCAGCTCATCCGCGTGGAACTCTGCGCCGCACAAAGCTCTCAGCACCCCCGGCCGGTCGCTTTTCCCGGAGCGCCCCACCACGTGCACCAGGCGCTTGCGCTCACCAACCGAACCCGCGACCGGCCGCACGAGCAGAATCGGATCTGCCACCTGCTCATCACCTCGTCCCGCCGATTCCCACCGCGTCATCACACGTCCGACTCAAGCCGGAGAAGAAGGCACGGGACAGAGCAGAAACGTCGGAGTCTCGGTGCACGAATGTTGCACTCCTGCGCTTTACCTGCGGAAACGCCCGATCGTTGCTATCGTGGCCGGACTGGCATGGGGAGGGGTCGTGATGAGACGGGCGGAGCTGGCAACGGCGCGCAAGGCAGCCGGGTACACGCAGGAAAGCCTGGCTTCCGCTCTCAACGTCGACCGCTCGACGGTCATCCGCTGGGAGGCCGGCGACTACGCCCCACTCCCGTACCTGCGACCGAAGCTAGCGCGACTCCTCCGGCAGACACCAGAGCAACTTCGCGCACTGATAGACGGCGACCCCGGTTCGACTCCCGGCACACTCAGCCCAGACGTAGAGGCAGCCTGCACCTGGCTCGACGAACGACTCAACTGGAAGCCAGGAACGAGCGCCCGGCGCGTGACGGCCCGCCTGCCCAAGACACGCCGTGAGCTACCCATCCGCCAGGCTCGACGCGCCCGCGTGAGCCGGACCGATGTCGTTGCCGCGCTCCGCGCCTACTACGGCACCGATCCGGACTACAGCCTCTACACAGCCCAGTTCGGCGGCCAGGCTCGCGAAACCAGCATCCTCACGCGACCGGACTGGCTCGACCTCAACATCCCACTCAACGAGACCACCGACGGACTTGCCCTCGCTCCGACCGCTGCAAAGCCGACCGCCGATCCCGTCCCCGAAGCCGCCATCGATCGGCTCGCCGAGGTAGAAGCCGCGGGTATCCGCCTTACCAACGAGCAGACCTACCGGTTGCTCGACGTGGACATCCGCGACGGGGTGATCCGCGGCGCTGTCGACGTGACTCCCTTCCTTGAGTACGCCCTGACACTGGACCTGCTCGAAACCGAACTCCTCGACGCACTCGCGGCTGGCAAGCCGATTGAGCCAGGATCACTGCCCCTCCGAGACAGGTACCTCCCGTCGCTCGCGTCGATGGTCAACCCTGCGTCACGGCTCTGCGCCGGCGGCGTGCTCGCGCTGTGTGCAATCGCCCGACCAGCAGTCCCGCACGGTAACGCTGATCACCTCTTGCTGGTCCAGGAGCGTTCACAGCTCGTCGTCAACGCCGCCCGACAGCTGGCCGTGATCCCGAAGGGCTTCCACCAGCCCCTGACGGACGTCTACGGTGACACGTCGCTCCGCAGCACGCTGATCCGCGAACTCGAAGAGGAGCTATTCGGTCGCGCGGACCTTGACAACACCGTGAGCGCCCAGCGTGCCGCCCTCCCCATGCACCCCGAGCGACTCTCAAAACCCTTGCGGTCACTCCTGACGAACGGCGGTCTATGGCTGGAGTGCAGAGGCTTCGGCTTCAATCTCGTGAGCGGCAACTACGAGTTCGCCTGTCTGCTGACGATCAACCACCATGACTTCTGGTCACACACCGCCGGCGACATCGAAGCGAACTGGGAAGTTCGCGGCTTACGGAGCTTTTCAAGCCAGCAGGTCAAGTACATGACGCAGCCGGACCTCCTTCACACTTGGAACAATGAAGGACTGTTCGCGTTTTCGTTGGGCTTGAGCGATTTTAGTCCCACTGCCGACGACAGCAAATGATGTGGCCTCTCCAGTCAAGAAGCAGCGGCGGCTCAATCATCAGTGGACACCAAAGATAATATTTGCCTAGCCGCAACAAGTACAGCACGTAGATATTCGGAGTCATAGACATCAGGAGCGGAAGTTATGCGGTTCAACTCCTGCGTCAGGCCATCAATCTCGCGTCGGTACTGTTTTGCCCACAAAACCAACTTTTTATCCGCATCAGAATCAGCTTCGGCCGAAACTGCGACTCGATTAGCTCGATGCTTGGCATCGCTCAGCTCCTGTGCCCTAGCGCGAAGCTCATCAATTAGCGGCTCTCGGTCGTCGAGCTCACCCTTTGATGCCGAATCGACGCTACCGTCTAAAGCCGTAGAGCCCGCCTTTGCAGCCAAACCATAGAGAACCTCAGGAACAACGCCCACGTTGACACTTGTATTCACCTGAGCAGCCATCATAGACACACTGTGCAGCAACTGCGCTTGCTGATACTCGGCCCGCTCAAGTCTTTGGTCCTGCTCCTGCACTTTTCGCTTTAAGCTGATCAGGCCAGGCACCGCAATCTCGGCAGCATCAGGAAGCAACAATAATACTGCGCCCAGAACAAAGGGAGTAATCCGCTCAACTCCGGGGGGCGTACAGCTCGTCGTAACCTCGTCGATAGGACTTGGAAAGCTTCCACCAGCACCCACGTGCTTGACGGTCGAGCAGTACTGCGGAGGTGAGAGCCAGGGGTTCGGAACAACAGTAAGAACGCCCCAAAGAAGCACGCCTCCGGCACCAATTCGCCGCACCGAATTGAATAACGAAGACAGCCATCCGGGAGTTCTATCAGTCTTCCCGGGAGCATCAACCGCAGCCCGATCCCCAAGCCCCTGGGCAGCGCCAACGACATCCGCCTCTGGGCCTCTCTGCCCTTCCCCCATCTATCTCCAATCTCGGTTTAGCGATTACTCGTGAACCGTCGATTCTTCGCTTTCCACCAGCGATGAGACGACCGCTTGTATCCTACAGCTCGAGTGACGCCTTAGTTTAGCTACAGCCTCCTCCAGCAGGGGCGATCGTGCTGACACTGGGATATCCCGGATCGCATAAGCGGCGTGAAGTGGGAGCAACACACCGGGTTCTTCAGTTGCGTCGAACAGCGCTTGATCGATAACAGCGGCGCGCCATCCTGTCGAACTTCGAAGGACGGTCAGGGTCCTGAGCGCCGAGCCTCGGACATCTACATCAGCATCACGACTCAACGTTAGCGCCAAAGGCAAGAGACTTTGCCGTGAAGACTTTGAACGACTGAAGCGAATTGCCCGGGAAGCTGTCAAACGGTCTTGACTATAGTGACTAGCCGCTAAATCAGTGGTCACAGCGAGCACTTGTCTTACACTTAGAGCATTCAAGCTGATGGCAAGAAACAACTCTTCACGGCTAGATACCTCAACCCCTGCAACGCGGTAACCTTTGCGAAGCTTAGACGAAGTCTCCTGTTCAAAGGGGTTCGTCGAAGAAATATACTTCAAGCGCTCACGCAAACGCCTACACACATGATCTGGCAAATTTCCATCGGAACCCGCAATATAGCTCACGCACGTCGACTTATCCCTGAGAGATACAGCAGGATCAGTCAAGAACTCAACCAAGGCGTCCCAAGCTGATTCCCTTTTGCCGTATGTAGCCAGCCTAACCAGAATCCCCGCCGGTTCAGCACCAAATCCAAGGGAGTACGACCCACGATGGGCCGATGACTGGATTGCGCGAAGTTCCCTAAGTGCAACATCTTCTATTATTTCGAGATCTTCGGAAGTCAACTGACCACGACGAAAGCCAGCATTCCATAGCGCCGCAGCCACATCAAGCGAGCGCGAATCGCGTGTATCGGCGCGCAATTGATCGATGACCCGCGAGAGGTCAACCTCCGCGAGTTCCTGCAACACAGCGATACGTGTCGCTCGCATGCGTCCGGACGAATCGCTCCCGAGCGCCCATGCGAGCACTTCACCTCGCTGCTCCTCAGGCACCCATTTCCAATTTATCTTCGAGATCAAGCCGGCTATATAGTGATCTTCATGGGATTCTTCATCTGTCGCCGAACGGGTTATTTCTCCAATAGCCCGACTTAGAAGTTCGTGAACTTCGCGAACCTGACACTCGGCTATGATGCCCGCCAGCGCAGTCATCTCAATCTGGTCCACTGCGCGAACGTCGCTACGACTCAGCGCATCAACCACAAATCTCGCAGCATGTCGCAGCGATTCGCTGTCGACTACATCTAGGCCTGATCGCAAGAGTTCAAGCAGGACTGGAGATAGAACCGGGCTATCTGCAGGCGAAGGCGAGGACATGTGGGAAATCGCTCGCTCGGTAACTCGCTGAAGTGCAAGATAAGGCCCATCGACCCAAAGAAGCGATGCAGCACGTTTGACCCCTTTAGAATCTCTCGTATCAAAAAGCTCCTGGAGTGCAGCGGACGCGGAGTCGGTGTCATTCGTGCCAAAAACATCGACTATCTGACTTCGCGCGATGGCGCGCCTTAAGCTGGAGCTTTCACGAACATTTGCGGAACAACGCGCACGCAGAAGGCCTCTACCTAATATATCGGCAGCCTTATCTGATCCGCTGGAAAAAATCGTGATCGTGTTGCGCGATCTACGTGTTGCATTTTCGAATTGGTCTTTGAGTAGCGCATCGCCAAGTTCCGCGTAGGGTAAGTTGCCGAAGTTCGACAGTAGGCGTCGGAACAGGTAGTCTTCGTCATCGGTCCTGAGGAACCACCGACCCTGCCTACTCTGCGCAGTCAGCTCGCCTTGCTGCGCTAGAGCTCGAATAACTAGGTGAAGCGGCACTCCACCCACCGGGGGCGAGTCGTCTTCCAAGGTTTGCCCGGAGACTAGAGGCCACAATTCCGCAGCGCGGTCGAATCGAACATCACCAGCAGGACAATAAAGTTCGATCGTTGCCGCCAGATGCAGACGCAACAGTGCTAATTCATATGGTTCATCAACGTCCGCCTCCGCGGATTCCAGCACTTGAATAGCAGAATCGATGAGGCCGTTATCGACGAGGCTTAGCGCGCGGACGATAGCCGCCACCGCCCTAAGCCTTCCGCCGTTCTGAAGCCCAGGTTCCAAGGGGGCATACTCTTCTAACTCCTGAGGAACCTGCGGTCTACCCACAAGAACCCCGAGCATTCCAAACAAGACGTCTTTTTCGACGGCGCTGACTTGTAATGGAGTTCGCTCTACCTTTTCAGTGAATGGGAAATTGGGACTCCAGTCAGGAAGTTGCAAGCCGTACCGTGGCGCCACTCTGACGAAGTCATCGAAGTCGCCCATCACCAGAACAGCGAACAGGTGAGGCGGGGCGACCTCGTTTGCCGAGACGTGGACGCGACGAGCCATCGTCTGCGGGTCGACAAGGGCACGAACCCAATCATTCATCAGCTAAGCTCCGCATCATTGTCCCGCCATCGTTCGGCACATTGCACGATCAGGTCCGTGCTGACGAGTTGTTGTAGATGGAGGGGATGTTCGAACTCGACGACCTCCCACGGAAGCAAGCCCATTTCCTTCGGGACCTCAACTCCCAATTCGCGGTGCCGCGTGGACGCTATGCTCGCGTCCACATAGATCGCAATGCTTGCGTTGCGCCCCTTACACTGCATGCTTCGGATTCTCATCATCAGGTCCTGACATGCTGGCTCAGCCCGGTCCACCGGAGCATTCATGACGACGATGCCCACGTAGTGTGTTGACGTCGTCACGCCACGTATGAGCGGTGGCTCGGGCGGATCTTCATCAGGCACGGATGCAAGTTCGATCTGCGTACGAACATGGACGGAGAAGAGGGCTCTATTCGCGATCCGAGCGGCACCCTCGACAGCGACGGTATGTGCGCCGACCGGTGCCGCGGCCCACAGGACAACCCTCTCCA
This sequence comes from Amycolatopsis ruanii, assembly GCF_003385175.1. NCBI lineage: Bacteria > Bacillati > Actinomycetota > Actinomycetes > Pseudonocardiales > Pseudonocardiaceae > Amycolatopsis > Amycolatopsis ruanii. The sequence goes on along the minus strand of NZ_PQHY01000043.1, from coordinate 39,840 downwards.
CCGCACTCCTCGGGGGTGCCTACTCGTGACAGAGATGAACGACGTTACACATCCCTCTCAGATGCGAAGACAGGGGGCGTGGTTTCACCTTCGTTGAGACCGACCGGACGCATAGCGGATCACGTGGTGCAGCTCGTGGTGCGAAACCAGGACGCGAGCGGCACTAACGGCCCGTGGTGCGACAGTTGAGACAACAAAGCCGCAGGTAGACCCCGTATAACCAGGAGGTCACCGCCCTCCGGAGGCAGGTGTCGCAGGTTCGAATCCTGCCGAGGGCACCCCCTCGAAGCCAGCCCCTACCAGCGGGAACGCGGTAGGGGCTGATTCATGTGCGCACAGCCGTCACCTCGTGCCGATTGCCTGCTCCGATCAACCATCACCCCGTTGCCGCCGTCCGCGTGCTTATCCGCGGAGTCGGTCGAGGTGGCGTTCGAGCAGGTGCCGGATTCGGGTGGCGGGCATCTGGTCCGGAACGGTGACCGCGTGCACGGCGAGGCCGTCGAACAGCGCGTGGAGCAGGCCGGCTTCGAGGTCGAGATCGACGTCCGGGGCGAGCTGCCCGGTCGCGGACATCCCGTCGAGCAGTTCGCGGCACAGGCAGGCCAACCGGTGGTGGGCTTCCTCGTGCAAGGCTCTGGCTTCGGTGTCGACCAGCACCAGGGACAGGAACGCCACCCAGATCTCGGTCGCCACGTAGGAGTCCGGGTCCATCGGGAGCAGTCGTTCGAGCTGGGTCAGCGCCCGGTCGCGGGGGTCGGGGGGCGACTCCAGCTCGGTCAGGCGGCGTTCGGTCTCCTCGGAGATCGCACGCAGGGCGAACAGCAACAGCTCGGCCTGGGTGGAGAAGTAGTACTGGACCGAGCTCGGGGACCACCCGGCCGCACGGGCGATCGAGCGGATCGACGCGCCCTGCACGCCTCGCTCGCGGATGACCCGCCACACCGCTCGCACCAGCTCCCAGCGGCGCTGCTCGTGGTCAACGATCTTCGGCACGACTCCTCCTCATCCGACATTTCTACCCGAAGGCTTGTTTCTGTACAGTCGACCGAAATAAAACCGATGGCGGAGGGGGACACGGTGGGCACGCGGACGGGGGCGAACGGGGCACCAGAGCGAGCGACTCGGGCCCGGGTCGTGGCACGAGCGTTGGTGATGGCGCTGGCGGGAACGTGCGTGATGGCCGTGGCGCTCGGCACCGCGGGCGCGATCGCGCAAGCGGTGCACAGCCGCACCGGCCTGGACGGCGTCCCGCGGCAGGCACTGGCCGCGGTGATCTGCCTCGTGCTCGCCGTGTCGCTGATCGTGCTACTCCGCCGCGGGGTGGACCACCGGCCGATGTCCGGGCTCGGCCTCACCGGCCCCGCGGCGGGCCTGCGGTCGTTCGGGCTCGGGGTGCTGGTCACGGGCGGTTCGGCGGCCGCGCTGCTCGGTGCCGGCACGTGGGCGGGGTGGCTGGCGTGGGGACCGCTCGACGCGGCGAGACTCGTCGAGTTCGTCGTCGTCAACGCGCTGATCGCCGTCGCGCTCGAGGCGTTCCCGGAGGAGCTGGTCTTCCGCGGCTACGTCTACGACACGCTCGATCAGGCGTTGCGCCGGTGGGTGGCTTTCCTCGTCACGGTGGTGTTGTTCACGTTCACCGGCGCGGGGTCATCGGTGGTTCACGCGTGGGTGGGTGCGCTGCTGGGCATCGAGGTGCCGGCGCCCGCGTTCGCCCCGGTGGGTTCGGATCCGGTCTCGTACGCGGTCCTCTATCCGATCTTCGGCGCGGTGCTGCTGATCGCCCGGATCACCACCGGTTCGTTGTGGACGTCCATCGCCCTGCACCTGACCTACCTGACGGTCGTGCGTACCACGCTGGACGGCGCGGCGCGGTCCGCCGGCTGGTCCGCTACCCCCACCACCCCCGACGCCCTGCTGCTGGTGCCCGGGTTTCTGCTGCTGACCGGCGCGATGTTCCTGTTGCTCGGCCGGCGATCCCGCGTCAGGACCGCGAGCCGGTTCCGCAGGCGGCCATGACATGTCCACCAGGTTGGTCGCGGCCTCCTCGTCGATCGGCTTGGTGGACAGCAACTAGCGGTAGTACAGGGTGCCGCAGAGAACCTCGGCCGGGAAGCGCAGATCAGCGTCGGCGACCAGTTCCCCGGAAGGCTGGGCCCGGACGATCCGATCGAAGGTGCTCTGTTCGACGGTCGCCAGGAACCGCTCGTGCAGGGTCGCCCGCAACTCGGCGTCGGACTGGGCCCCGGCGATCACCGCGCGGTACACCGGCCGATCGGCGGCTGGGAGAGCGCGGGCGCCGACCGCAGGACCCGCTCGCGCAGGTCGGCCCGGACGTCGCCGGCGTCGTGGTAGTCCAGGTCGGTCGTCCACACCCGGCTGAGCGCGTCCAGCAGGATCGCGGCCATCGACAGCCAGCGCCGGTAGATCGTGTGCTTCCCGACGCCGGCGCGGAGCGCGACCGCCTCGATGTTCAGGCCCGCGTACCCGGCCTCGGTGGCCAGGTCGAGCGTCGCCTGCAGCAGCTCGTCCGTCCGTGCGGCGCCCTGGGCGCCGAGGCTGGTCGGTCCTGCACGTGCGTGCCGGTAATTCCGGAGGAGATCATCATGGGCAGCAGTGCGAGCGTGAAGCACGAGGGCTTCACGGCGGAGGAACGAACCGCGATGCAGGACCACTCGAAGGAGCTGAAGGCCGCGGCCCGTCGCGGCTCCCGGGCGGACAAGGCGGCGCAGGCCGAGCAGGACGTGCTCGCGAAGATCGCGGACATGGCGCCGTCGGACAGAACGATGCCGAGGGCGTCCACCCCGTGGTCAGGGCCGCCGCGCCGGTCCTGGAACCGAAGCTGTGGTACGGGATGTCCGCCTACGCGCTGGACGGCAAGGTCGTGTGCTTCTTCCAGAGCGCGGAGAAGTTCAAGGCCAGCTACGCCACCCTCGGGTTCAGTGACTAGGCGTCGCTCGACGACGGTCCGATGTGGCCGGCCGGCTCCGCCCTGACCGCCCAGTCCGGATAGGACATCCAGGCGCCCAGCGCGAGCCTGCTGGTGAAGTGGCGTTCTTCCCCCGTCACGGGGTCGCGGAACGCCAGCGTCTTCGCCAGCAGTTGCAGTGGGCGGGTGAAGTCGTCGAGGCCGGTTTCGGTCAGTGTGGGGTAGAAGCGGTCGCCGAGGATCGGGATGCCCAGGCCGGCCATGTGCACCCGCAGCTGGTGCGTGCGGCCGGTCGCCGGGACCAGCCGGTAGCGGCCGAGGCCGCGGGCGTGCTCGAGCAGTTCGATCCGGGTTTCCGCGTTGACCGGGCCGGGTTCTTCGCGGGCCGTGATGCTCCCGCGGTCCTTGACGATCCGGCTGCGCACGACCACGGGCAGGTCGAGGGCGGGATCGTGCCGGGCGATCGCCTCGTACTCCTTGGCGACGCGGCGATCGCGGAACAGCGTCTGGTAGCGGCCGCGGTGTTCGCGCCGCGTGACGAACATCAGCAGCCCGGCGGTGACGCGGTCCAGCCGGTGCGCGGGGCTGAGCTCGGGCAGTCCGAGGTCGCGCCGCAGCCGGACGAGCGCCGTCTCCAGCACGTGCCGCCCGCGCGGGATGGTGGCCAGGAAGTGCGGTTTGTCGACCACGACGAGGTGCTCGTCGCGGTGCACGACGCCGATCGGGAACGGCACGGGCACCTCGTCGGGCAGGTCGCGGTGGAACCACACGGACGCGCCCGGCCGGAACGGCGTGTCCGCGGTGACCGGCCCGTCCGCGCCGACGATCCGGCCTTCGGCGAGCATCTCGTCGAGCCGCCCCTCGGGCAGGCGCGTGCGGTGCTCGGCGAGGTGGTCGCGGATCGTGGCCCACGGCCCCTCGGCGGGCAGCTTCAGCCGGGCCGGGTCGAGCCCGTGGCGCTGCGGGAGCGGGGCGGGTTCGGCCACCACACCAGGGTAGTCCGGCGTCGCCCAGCCGACGGGGACGGGCTGCGGCAGGATGATCGGCATGACCCTGCCGATGTTCCGCCAGGTCGTCCTCGACTGCACCGACGCCCGGCGGCTCGCGGAGTTCTACCGCGAGCTGCTCGGGCTGGTGTACCGGCCGGGCGACGAGGACGGCCCGGCCGACTGGCTCGTGCTGCGCACCCCGGACGGGATCCCGCAGCTGGCCTTCCAGCAGGTCGACGCCCTGCCGGAGGCGACGTGGCCGGACGGCCCGGTGCCGCAGCAGCTGCACCTCGACCTGACGGTGCCGACGAAGTCGGACCTGGCGGCCCAGCACGAGCGGGTGCTGCGGCTGGGCGCCCGGCTGCTGCGCGACCGCAGCGACGATCCCGACGAACCGCTCTACGTCTACGCCGATCCGGCCGGGCACCCGTTCTGCGTCTTCGTCGCCTAGACGGTCAGAACGATCTTCCCGCGCGTGCGTCCGGACTGGCTCAGCCGCCACGCTTCGGCGGCCTCGGCGAGTGGCAGGGCCTGATCGACGTGCACCGTGAGCTTGCCGTCGTCGGCCAGGCGGGCCAGCTCGGCCAGCTCCGCGCCGTCCGGGCGGACCCACACGTAGCCGTGGGGGCCGACCTCCGGGTCGGCGATCGAGGCGATCCGGTCGGCGCTCACGAACTCGCGGGAGATCACCACCGCGTCGCCGCCGACGAAGTCCACCGCGGCGTCGATCGGGCCGAGCTCGCGCAGCCGCTCGGCCAGGCCCTCGCCGTAGGTGACCGGCTCGGCACCCAGCGCGCGCAGGTAGTCGTGGTTGCGCTCGCTCGCCGTGCCGATCACCCGCGCGCCCAGGGCGACCGCGATCTGCGTGCCGAACGAGCCGACGCCGCCCGCGGCCGCGTGGATCAGCACCGTCTCACCGGCCTGGAGCCCAACGCGCTTGAGCGACCGGTACGCGGTCTGGCCGGCCAGCGGCACGCCCGCGGCCTGCGCCCAGTCCAGCGACCGGGGCTTCTTCGCGAGCATGCGGACGTGCGCCGTCACCAGTTCCGCGTACGCGCCCTGCTGCACCCAGTCCTTGCGGATGTAGCCGAAGACCTCGTCGCCGACGGCGAACTCCCCCGCGTCCAGCCCGACCTTCTCGACCACACCCGCCACGTCCCACCCGGGCACGAGCGGGAACCGGACCTCCATCAGGGCGTCCAGCCCGCCGCCCGCGAGCTTCCAGTCGACCGGGTTGACGCCGGCCGCCTTGACCCTGACCAGCACTTCCGCCGGGCCGACCTTGGGGTCCGGGAGGTCGACCAGCCGGAGGTCGTCCGCCGAGCCGTACTCCTGCAGTGCGATTGCCTTCATGTTCGCGGCAACGGTCCACACGCGACGAGATATTCCGCCCGGCGCCGGGTTTCGCCGTTTCGTGGGCGGGCGCACCCGGTCATCGGGCGGGCGCGGCGGGCCGGACCGTGAACGTCTGCCAGCTCTCCGGCGTCACCGAGCACGGGCCGCCGGGGTGCACGTGCAGCCGTCCCGCCACGACGTCGAGCGAGATCGTCGCCAGGCTCTCCCACCGCTCGTGCGGCGGCAACGACATGTCGGGATGCGCGCACACCGCCGCACCGTCCTCGGTGTGCGCGCACAACGCCCGCGCCCGCGCCGACAGATCCGCGGCCCCGAGTTCCGCGGTGTGCGCGCGCAGCCACGAGCCGCGGGCGAAGGTCGTCGACACGTCCTCGGTCGTCCGTTCCCCGGGGGCGAGCGCGGCGTCGAGGAAGTGGTTGGCGTGCCACAGAACCCCGTCCGCCGGGTCGATCACCCCGACCCCGGCCGGGCTCAGCTCCAGGCACCGCGCCCGGTCCGCCGTCACCACCGTGATCACCGACGACACGGACAACCGCGCCGAGCGGGCCAGGTCGGTGGCTTCCTCGACGGTCGACGCCTCGTCCAGGATCCGCCGGGCCACCACGTGCACGGGCACCCCGATGTCCGCGTGGTCCGAGGCGTGCCGCAGCACGTTGAAGTGCACGCCGAGCCCGGCGGAGTTCACGCCGATCTTGCCGACCACCCCGGCCTCGGTGAACGTGCACACGCCCGGCCACGACACGACGGTCATGGCGGCGCGCAGGGTGTCGTGCCAGTCCCACGTCTGCACGGTCCGCGGCGATCCGTCCGCGAGCACCACCGACGTGGAGCACTCGCCCTCGCCGGTCACCGCGCCCGCGGCGAGGATTTCCGTGCGCCCGTTCAGCGCGCCCAGCTGCCACTCCGCCAAGCCGCTGCCCTCGGCCACGCCGCGGATCTCCGCGGCCAGCGACGGCGCCCACTCGTGCGTCGCCGCGAGTGCCGCCGCGCCCCAGGCGCGCACCTGCTCGGCCCCGATGCCGTGCGCGGCGAACAGCCGCGCGTAGGCGTCGAACGCCGCCCGGATGTCGCCGGCGCAGGCGGCGCCCAGCGCACGCGGGTCCTCGGCCGGCACGGTGTGGATCGCCCGGTGCGTCGCGAACTGTTCGAGGGCCACGTCGTTCAGCTTGACGCTGGTGATGACCACCGTCAACCACGACGGGTCGCCAGCTCCGCGATGATCCGCACCCCCTCTTCGATCTCGCTCGCTGATCTGGCGGCGTAGCCCAGCACCAGGCCCGGCTCTCCCGGGAGCTGGCGGTGCCACGACAACGGCTGCACCTTCACCCCGCGGGCCAGCGCCGCCGCCGCCAGGTCCACATCGGACACACGCGCCGCGAAGGTGATCATCAGGTGCAGGCCCGCCGCGGCGCGGTGCACGCGGGCGCCGGGGAGGTGGCGGCGCACCGCGGCGATCATCGCGTCACGGCGGTGCCGGTGGCGCCGGCGCACGACACGCAGGTGCCGCTCCAGCTCGCCCGACGTCATCAGGTGCGCCAGCACCAGCTGCGGCAGGACGGCGTTGCCCAGGTCGGCGTACCGCTTCGCGTCCACCAGATCCCGCTGGTACCGGGCGGGCACCAGCATCCACCCGATCCGCAGCGCCGGGGCGAGCAGCTTCGAGATGCTGCCGGCGTAGCAGACCCGCTCCGGCAGCATCGAGCGCAGCGCGGGCACCGGCGGGCGGTCGTAGCGGTGCTCGGCGTCGTAGTCGTCCTCGACGATCAGGCCACCCCAGCGCATGAGCTCGCGCCGCCGCTCGCCGCCGAGCACCACGCCCGTCGGGAACTGGTGCGCGGGCGTCAGCAGCACCGCGGGCGAGCGCAGGTCCGCCACCCGGATGCCGTCGTCGTCCACTGGCACCGGCGGGGTCGCCAGGCCGGCGTTGCGCAGGTGCTGCCGCGCGCCCAGCGATCCGGGGTCCTCCACCGCGACCTCGTCGATGCCGTGCGCGTGGAACACCGTCGCGACCTGGTCGAGCGCCTGCGCGACCCCGGCCACCACGACCACATCGGCCGCATCGACCCGGATGCCGCGGTTGCGGGCGAGCCAGTTCGCCACGGCCAGCCGGAACACCGGGGCGCCCCGCGGATCGCCGTACCCGAAATCGGCCGGCGGCAGGTCGCCGAGCACCACCCGTTCCGCACGCAGCCACGCCACCCGCGGGAACGCGGCCAGGTCCGGCACGCCGGGGGTGAGGTCGATGCGGGCCGGGGCGGCACGCAACCGGTCGAAGACGTCCGGCCGCGGCTCGAACACGACGTCCGCACTCGGCGCGGGCGGCGGTGCGGGCGACGCGGTGACGGGCACCGCCACCACGACAGTTCCGCCCCGGCCGCGCCCGGCGACGTGCCCGTCCTCCACGAGCCGCTGGTACGCCTCGGTGACCACACCGCGCGACACGCCCAGTTCGGCGGCCAGCGTCCGCGTCGCGGGCAGCCGGCTGCCGACCGGCAGGCGGCCGTCGGCGATCGCGTCCCGTAGGCGCGCCGACAGCCACGCCGACCGGCCGCCCGGGGGCGCGTCCCCGATGTCGAGCTGGAGGAAGTCCGATCCGGTTGTGGACCTCTCGACCGGCTCGGCTTTGGACCTGTTCACCGGACCAGTATCGCGCCAGGGTGGGGACATGTCCGTCGAGTTCCTGCTCACCGCCCTGGTCGTCGTGGCCACGCCGGGCACCGGCGCGCTCCTGACCATGAGCGCGGGCCTGGCCCACGGCACGCGGGCGAGCGCCGTCGCCGCGGTGGGCTGCACGCTGGGGATCGTCCCGCACGCGGTCGCCGCGATCACCGGTCTCGCCGCGTTGCTGCACGCCAGCGCGGTCGCGTTCCAGGTGATCAAGTACGCCGGGGTGGCCTACCTGCTCTACCTGGCGTGGTCGGCGTTGCGCGAGAAGGACCAGACGCCCGGCGCGCCGGCCCCGCGGTCGGCCCCGCGGGTGATCGTGTCCGCGGTGCTGGTGAACGTGCTGAACCCGAAGCTGACGATCTTCTTCTTCGCGTTCCTGCCGCAGTTCGTGCACGCCGGGGACCCGAACTCGCTGCTCACGATGGTCGAGCTGAGCGCGGTGTTCATGGCGCTGACGCTGGTCGTGTTCCTCGCCTACGGCGCGGGCGCCGCCGCGATGCGCGACCGCGTGCTGTCCCGGCCGCGGGTGCAGGCCTGGATGCGGCGGATCTTCGCGGGCGCGTTCGTCGCCCTCGCTGCACGGCTGGCCGCGGAGTGATGCCCCGGCCGGATCAGGGCTCCAGGCCCTTCGCGACCACCTTCCCGGCCGCAACTCCCGTCAGCCGCAGGGTTTCGGCACGCAACCGGCTGGCCGCCCGGGCGTCGAACTCCGGGCCGTGCACCGCGATCCGCCTGCCCTCGGCGAACGCGCTCAGCGGCTCGGCCGGCGGCGAATCGAGCACTCCGGCCGCGGCCGGAGCCGCCCAGCCGCGAGCAGTTCCCGTCAACCCGACAACCAGGCCGCGCCGAAAGTTGCCGCACCCGCTGGGGCGGCTTTCCCGGCAGGCGCGCCGAAGTTGCGCAGCCGCCCGGGTGCACTCCGAGCGGCCCCGGTCAACGGGCCGCGTCCAGCGCTGCCCGGCCTGTGGCTGTTCCGAGTGGCCCCCGACCAGGCCGTGCCGGAGGCCGCCTTCTGCCTCCGGCACGGCCGGCCCTCACGCCGTGGTCAGCAGGCCGTGCGGGTCGAGCACGTACTTGCGTGCCGCGCCGCGGTCGAATTCCTGGTAGCCCCTCGGGGCTTCGGCCAGTGGGATCGGTGTTGCGTTGACCGCCTTCGCAATGTGGACCCGGTCGTGCAGGATCGCCATCATCAGGCGCCGGTGGTAGCGCATCACGGGGCACTGCCCGGTGGTGAACGCGTGCGACTTGGCCCAGCCCAGGCCGATCCGGATGGACAGCGAACCGTGCCGCGCGGCTTCGTCGGCCGCGCCCGGGTCGCCCGTCACGTACAGCCCCGGGATGCCCAGCGCGCCGCCGGCCGCCGTGATGTCCATCAGCGAGTTCAGCACCGTCGCCGGGTGCTCGTCCGCCGCCTCCCTGCCGTGCCCGCGCGCCTCGAACCCGACGGCATCGACACCGCAGTCCACCTCGGGCACACCGAGGATCTCCGCGATCTGCTCCTTCGGATCGCCCTTCGACACGTCCACCGTCTCGCAGCCGAAACTGCGCGCCTGCTCCAGCCGGTCCGCGTTCAGGTCACCGACGATCACCACCGCCGCCCCGAGCAGCCGCGCCGACGCCGCCGCGGCGAGCCCGACCGGTCCGGCGCCCGCGATGTACACCGTCGACCCGACACCCACGCCCGCGGTGACGCAGCCGTGGAAGCCGGTTGGGAAGATGTCGGACAACATCGCCAGGTCGAGGATCTTCTCCATCGCCTGGTCGCGATCCGGGAACTTCAGCAGGTTCCAGTCCGCGTACGGCACCATCACGTACTCGGCCTGCCCGCCGACCCAGCCGCCCATGTCGACGTAGCCGTAAGCCGATCCGGGCCGGTCCGGGTTCACGTTCAGGCAGATCCCGGTCTTGCCCTCCTTGCAGTTGCGGCACCGCCCGCAGGCGATGTTGAACGGCACCGAGACCAGGTCACCCTCCTTGATGAACTCCACGTCCCGGCCGACCTCGACCACCTCGCCGGTGATCTCGTGGCCCAGCACCAGGCCTTCCGGCGCGGTCGTGCGGCCGCGCACCATGTGCTGGTCGCTGCCGCAAATGTTGGTCGCCACGTTCTTGAGAATGACACCGTGGTGAGTTTCGCGACCCACGTTGGCCTGGTGCACCCCGGGACCGTCCTTCATCGAGAAGGTCGGGTAGTCGATGGTGGCGACTTCGACCTTGCCAGGTCCCAGATAGGTGACTGCCTTGTTGCCCGCCATGACGCCTCCTCGTTCGCCGTTGAACGTCCAGGCTCGATGCTAGGAACACCCGCGGTGCCCGGCCTAGGGCCGGAAGACCATTCCGGTGCGCGCCGACCGGCCGGGCGCTGAACCGTCCACAGTGGAACGATCAGGGCAGCAGGACGACCTGCACCGCGGTGAGGACACCGGCCGCGGCGACGGCGATGGCCGCCGCGCCCAGGACGCGGCGGGTGCTGCCGGTGGTCGGCGGGCGCCGCACGGCGACGAACCACAGCACCACGACCGCGGCGGCGCACCCCGCGGCGGCGATCTCCAGCGGGGCGTCGCGGACCAGCCCGCTGCGCAGCAGCAGAACGGCCGCGACGGCGGCGGCGAGCGCGGTGCGCTGCCAGGCCAGTGCGGTGCGCTCGGGCTGGAGCCCCGGGTCCCTCATCGGACGGCGACCAGGACGACGACGAGACCGACAGCCACGGCCAAGGCGGTCCGTTCGGGCAGGAACCCCGGCTCCCTCATCGGACCACGACCAGGACGACAACGAGCACGACAGCCGCGGCCGGAGCGGTCCGCCCGCACCGAAATCCCACGTCCCTCATCGGACCGTCACCAACGCCACGACAAGCACGACAGCCCCGGCGAGTGCGGCGGCCCAGCCGGCGACGAACGGCAACCACGTCATCGGCAGCGGACGCTTGTTGCGCATCGCGCGCTGGACGTGGGCCCAACGGCGGTAGGCGAACGCCGCGAGCAGCGTGCCGGTGACGGCGAGCAGCGCGGCCAGGCCGGCACGCATCCCGGCGACCGAGAACTGGGGGACGAACTGCATGAGCGCCACCGCACCGGCGATGAGCGCCAGCGCGGTCCGCAGCCACGCCAGGAAGGTGCGCTCGTTGGCCAGGGTGAACCGGTAGTCGGGCTCCTCACCTTCTTCGTACCAGCGTGGGCTCATGCGGTTCACGTTACTTGTTCGTCCGGCACGATCGGTTCGCCGTTCACGGCGAAGCCCTCGGCTCGTCGCGGTCAACGCGCGCGGGGCAGCTTCACCGGGTTCTCGTGGAGGTCTTCGAGCAGGTCGCCCATCTCCTCGACCCGGTCGAGGACGTCGTCGCTGAGGAACTTCAGCTGGACCGGGCGACGGCAGGCCGCGACCTCGTCCCAGGTGACCGGGGTGGACACGGTCGGCTCCGCGCGGCCACGCAGCGAGTACGGCGCGACCGTCGTCTTGTGCGGGTTGTTCTGGCTCCAGTCGATGAACACCTTGCCCGGCCGCAGGCTCTTCGTCATCGCCGCGGTGACCTCGTCCGGGGTCTCGGCGGCGAGCTTCTTCGCGGCGGCCTTCGCGTAGGCCGAGGTGTCCTCCGGTGTCGCGGTCTTCACCGGCGCGTACAGCTGCAGGCCCTTGGAGCCGCTGGTCTTCGGGTAGAGCCGCAGCCCGTCCGCCGCCACGAGGTCCCGCAGCCGCTCCGCGACCCGGCAGCACTCGACGATCGTCGCCGGCTCGCCCGGGTCGAGGTCGAACACCAGCAGGTCGGGATTGCGGCGGGCCCCGCGCGGGCCGACGGTCCACTGCGGCACGTGCAGTTCCAGCGCGGCGAGGTTGGCCGCCCATATCAGCGTCGGGACGTCGTTGACCAGCGGATACGCGTTGACGTCCGAACTCTGCCCGCGCCCGCCGCCGGCGATCCTCGCGGTCTTCACCCAGTCGGGGGCGTGCCGCCCGGCGTCCTTTTCGTAGAACGGGTTCGACTGCACGCCGCCCGGCCAGCGGCGGAAGGTCAGCGCCCGGTTGCGCAGGTGGGGCAGGATCACCGGGGCGATGCGCGCGTAGTAGTCGATCACCTGTCCCTTGGTGAAACCCGCCTCCGGGTAGAGGACCTTGTCCAGATTGGACAACGACAGCCGGCGCCCGTCGACCTGCACCGTCACCCTGTCCTCGGCCATGCTCTCCAGCCTGCCTCAGCCCGGGGCGCCGTGCATCCCGATGCGGCCGATTCCGGCGCCGGGCTCAGGGGACCAGGACGAGGCGGACCGGGTTGCCCTCCTTCCGTTCCAGGTGCTCGACGGCGGTCGCGGCCTCGGCGAGCGGGAAGGTGCCGCTGATGGAGCGGCTCCACTCCACGCGGTGGTAGCGCGCCAGTTCGATGAGCTGCTCGACGGCGCCGGGCTGGGAGCCGTAGTGGCCGAGCAGGTGCTGGCCGCGGTAGCTGAAGCCGATGCCGTCGGTCACGGTGAGCGGTTTCGGGGTGAGGCCGACGAGCACGAGGCGTCCGCCGAGGCCCAGGCAGCTGACCGCCTGCTCGCGCACCGGCGGGACTCCGGCCATGTCGAACGCGACGTCCAGCCCGGCGCCGCCGGTGAGGGCGAGGATCTGCTCGCGCAGGGTGGGGTCGCCCGGGTCCAGCGCCAGGTCGGCGCCGAACTCCAGCGCCCGTTCCCGCGCCGCTGCCAACGGATCGACCGCGACGATCGGGGCGGCGCCGATCAGCCGGAGCAGCTGCACCGCGTGCACGCCGAGCCCGCCCGCGCCCCACACCCCGGCCGGGCGAGCCGGCTGGGCCTGCAGCGTGCCGGTGACCGCGCCCCAGGGCGTGGACACGGCATCCGGGACGATCGCCGCCTGCACGAACGGCAGGTCGTCGGGGATCGGGATGAGGGTGTGCTGGCCGGCGAGGGCGTACTCGGCCCAGCCACCGTCGTAGTCGACGCCGCGCGTGCGGACCTGCAGACAGGGGTCGCGGAAGCGGACGCAGTTCGGGCACTGGCCGCAGCGCTCCCCCGCCTCGAGCGCGACGCGCTGGCCCTCGTGCCAGCGGTCCGGCACGTCGGGCCCGATCGCGTCGATCTCGCCCGCCACCTCGTGCCCCAGCGTGACCTCCGGGGTTTCGAGGAAGAGCGGCGTGAGGGTGCCATCGATCAGGTGGACGTCGGACAGGCACACCCCGGCCGCGCGCACCTTGATCCGAACCTGGCCGGGCCCGGGGTCGGGGACCGGCACCTCCCGGACGCCGAACTTGCGCGAGCTGATCTCGAGCCGGCCGGCCAGCATCGTGGCCATGGGTGTCCTCCCGTTTTGGCGGTGGCGGTCCCCCACATGGTGGCCCAGCGGCGCGGGTCGCACACGGTCGTTCCCCTTTCGTGGCGCGATCGGTGGCAGAATCGGGGGTGACCCGTCTGGGGAGGTCGCCCATGGTGATTCTGGTGGTCATCGTCAGCCTCATCGGCCTGTTGCTGGTCGTCGCGGGAGTGCACGACCTGCGCACGCGCCGCAAGCGGCCGGTACGCCCCTGGACGACGGACGAGCTCGTCGAGCACCACCGCGACGTGCGCGCGGCGCAGGGCGTGAACTTCCGGGTGCGCGACTTCGAGTGGATGGCGGTGCGGCGCCGCAAGCCACGGTGAGGTTCCCCCTGGGTGGGCAGCCCGGCGAGGTTCCTTCCCGGTGGATAGCCCATGTGAGGGGCCCACTGGGTGGCAGCCTTGCGGGGTTTCCGCCGGGTGGGCAGCCCTCCGAGGCTCCCGTCGGGTGGGCAGCCCTGCGGGGGTCCCGTCGGATGGGCAGCCCTGCGGGGGTTCCCGCCCGGTGGACAGCCCTGCGAGGGGCCCGCTGGGTGGGCAGCCCGGAGGCGCGCCCTGCCTGTCGGGTCGTTGTCCGACGGCGTTGGGCGACGGACCTGCGTGTGGCGTCTCTCCTCTCTGTGTGAATGTGGACCGGGCGGTGCCATCGGTGGGCTCGGTCGGCTTTCGAGCACTCCGCGACCCGCGACGAAGCTCATCCTGTTCGCGTCAGCCCGTCACCGACGTCGCCGCACCGCGCAGCTAGGGCCAGGGTGGGTTGGCCAGCTGGGCTAGCGCCGCGCCCGCGCGGCGACCCAGCACTGGCTGGCGTCCGCCGGGGCCTAGCCATCCTCGGTGCCACGGCCAGCGGCCCCGTGCGTCCGCGTGGACCAGTTGCGTCGCGCGGATCTCGGGGCCGTACAGGTCCACCGCGACGGTCAAGTGCACCCACGGCACCTCCACCGCCACGGCCTCCAGCAGCAGGTTCCCCGGGCCCGGCAACCGCTCCCCCGGCTCCAGGTCCGGCTCCCCCGTGTGGAGCAGGTGCGCGGCCACGTCGTTCAACACGTCGCGCGCCTGGTGGGGCTCCATCGCTGTCACCACCAACTCCGGTATGCCCCGGCCGGTCAACCCCACCGTGTACGCCCACGGCGGGCGCGAACCGTTGCCCTCGAACGAAATCACCGCCCACCCGTGCTCACCTACTATTTCGCACAGGTGGCGCAGGTGCCCGCCCGGCCGGTCGCACTTCCCGCACATCGTCTCCCCCTCGGAGTTCGCGTCGTCGTGCGATCGACTATGCAGGGCGGCACCGACAAAAAGACAGTCCAGGCACCGGCACGTTCACTCGATCGTGGCTAATCGGGGAAACCCCGACACCCCGGCGCCACTCGCCATAGGCTTTCCGGGCGGCGCAAAACCCAGCCACCACCGGCGAGACCGGTCACCACGGGCTCTCCCAGGCGCGCGGCGCGCCGGGGCTTTGACCACCCAGCGACCACCTCGCCAAGGTGACGGAACTGCATTCCCCGTCATCCCGGAGCCTGCCCGTCCGGCGAGGACATCTCTTGATCTTTTCCCTGCGCTTCGCGCAGAGGGGCGCCTTACGGCGCCGAACGGTCACCTCGGGTGCCGGCTCGCGGATATTTTCCGCGACTGTCTCGTGCTGCCTGGGGTCAGACGGTCGTCATCGCGAAGAGTTTGATGTTCGGGGTCGGCCGACAGGGCCGTCTCCTCGCCGAAGCGTGGGGACCGCGAGAATCCGCACCGCACGGCGACCTCCGGGATCGGCAACATGCTGCCGTACAACAACCGGCATGCGTGCTCGACCCGCGTGCGCATCAGGTAGCGGGGCCGCGGGCCACCGGGTGCCGCCCGCGGCGGACGGTCACCGCACCACCGAGGTGCCGGATCACCCGGTGGGTGCCTGCCGCGTCGAAACCCGGCGTTTCGGCCTGGGCCCAGCCGGAGAGCCGGTCCCAGCCCACAGCGGGCCGGGTGGATCCACGTGCGGCGCAGGATGCCGGTCGTGTCGGCCGGGCTCAGCTCGCCAGTCCAGGTCGTCGTCAGGCGCGCAACACGTGGTGACGCGTGCGCGGAGCCGCCGCGATCTGGAACTCGAGGCGGTCGACCTCGTCGCGGTGCGCGGCCGCCGCGGCTCGGATCCGCGACGCGTCGCGGTCTTCGACGTCGAAACTGCCGGACATCCGCGGCGGCGCCTGGCGGCGGTGGTTGCGGTTGAGGCCCCACACGATCAGGGCGATGAGCAGCAGGAACATCAGCAATCCGGTCATGGCAGAAATTATTCGCCGCACGAGAACCTGCCATAAGTGGCAGAACAGACCTTGTTCGGCAAAATCCTGCCAGCTACTCTGGGAGGCATGCTTCGCACCGTCGCTTCCGTGCTGGTCGACAGCGCCGCCGTCTTCGAGTTCGGCGTCGTCTGCGAGGTGTTCGGCATCGACCGGACCGAGGAAGGCGTGCCTTCCATCGAGTTCCGCGTCTGCGGCGAACGCGCCGGCGAACCGATCCAGGCCGGGATCGGCGTCAAGCTGACGCCCGAGTACGGCCTGGACGGGCTCGACGGCGCCGACCTCGTGGCCATCCCCGCGATGCGCATCCGCGACGAATACCCGCCCGCCGTCCTGGACGCCATCCGGAAGGCCCACGCGAACGGCGCCACCCTCCTGACCGTGTGCAGCGGCGCGTTCCTGCTCGCCGCCACCGGGCTGCTCGACGGCAGGCCGTGCACCACCCACTGGAAGCACATCGAGGAGTTCAAGCAGCGCTTCCCCGAGCCGATCCTCGACCCGGACGTCCTGTTCGTCGACGACGGCGACATCATCACCAGCGCGGGCACGGCCGCCGGCATCGACGCGTGCCTGCACCTCGTCCGCCGCGAACTCGGCTCCGCGGCGGCCACCGCGATCGCGCGCCGCATGGTGGTCCCGCCGCAGCGCGACGGCGGCCAGCGCCAGTTCGTCGAGCTGCCGATGCCGGAGTCCACAGCGGACAGTCTGGAACCGGTGCTGGCGTGGATGGTCGAAAACCTCGCCGAGGAGCACACGGTTCCGGCGCTGGCCCGGCGCGCGCAGATGTCGGAGCGCACCTTCGCCCGCCGGTTCGCCGCCGAAACCGGCACCACGCCGGTCAAGTGGCTCACCACGCAACGCGTCCTGCACGCCCGCACCCTGCTGGAGACCACCCGGCTGAGCATCGAGGAGATCGCGCGCGAGTGCGGGTTCAGCACGGGCGCCCTGCTCCGGCACCACTTCCACCGCGTGGTCGGGGTGTCCCCGCACGACTACCGCCGCACGTTCGCCGCTTCCTGAGGCATGCTGGCCTCGTGGCCTATGACGTAACCGCAGTACGCAAGCACTTCCCCGCGCTCGACGAGGGCGCCGCGCACTTCGACGGCCGCGACGCCTCGCAGGTGCCGGACGTCGTCGGCGAGGCCGTCGCCGCGACCCTGTGCGCCGCGATCGCCAACCGCGGCTCGATCACCGCCGCCGAACGCCGCGCCGACGGCATCGTCGCGCAGGCGCGCCAGGCCGCCGCCGACCTGCTCGTCGAGCTGCCCGGCGGCATCGTGTTCGGGCGCAGCACACGACCCAGCTGACCTACGACTTCTCCCGCGCGCTGGCCAAGACCTGGCAACCCGGCGACGAGGTCGTGGTGACCCGGCTGGATCACGACGCGAACATCCGGCCGTGGGTGCAGGCGGCGGAGGCGCACGGGGTCACCGTGCGGTGGGCGGACTTCGACCCGGCCTCCGGTGAGCTGCCGGTCGACGCCGTCACGAACCTGCTCTCCGACCGCACCCGCCTGGTCGCGGTGACCGCGGCGTCCAACCTGCTCGGCACGCGCCCGGACATCCCGGCGATCGCCGTCGCGGTGCACGAAACCCCAGCGTTGCTCTACGTCGACGGCGTGCACCTCACGCCGCACGCGCCCGTCGACATCACGGCGCTGGGCGCGGACTTCTTCGGCTGCTCGCCGTACAAGTTCCTCGGCCCGCACCTCGGGGTGGTCGCGGCCGCGCCCGAGCTGCTGGAGACCCTGCACCCGGACAAGCTCGCGCCCTCGACCGACGCCGTGCCGGAGCGGTTCGAGCTGGGCACGCTGCCGTACGAGCTGCTGGCCGGAACCACGGCGGCGATCGACTTCCTGGCCGGCCTCGTGCCCGGCGACGGCTCCCGGCGGCAGCGCCTGCTGCGGTCGCTGACCGAGCTGGAGGAGCACGAGCGGGCCCTGCTCGACCGGCTGGACGCGGGCCTGGCGGAGATCCCCGGCGTCACCCGGTACGGCTCCCCCACCCGGCGCCGCACCCCGACGGTGCTGTTCTCCGTCGCGGGCGTGCCGTCGCAGGTGGTCTACGAGCGCCTCGGCGCGCGGGGCGTGAACGCGCCCGCGGGCAGCTTCTACGCGCTGGAATGCTCCCGTCACCTGGGGCTGGGTGACACCGGCGCGGTCCGGGCCGGCATCGCGCCCTACACCACGGCCGCCGAGGTCGACCGGCTCTTGGACGGTGTCCGGAGCCTCTGACCGGGCGAGGTGCACAGGCGTGACGGCGAGCCTGTGCACCTCGCACAGTGACCGGGACGTTCGCGCTGTTTACGGTGCTGGGAACCGCTTCTTCTCCGGATAAGGAGGTCGGCATGGCCTCGTCAGTCGGTGTCGACGACTACGCCCTCACCAGAGTCCCGGACAGCGCCCGCTACTCGTGGTGGTCGGTCGCGATCCAACGGTTCGGCCAGGTGTCCGCGCTGTCGCAGTTCCTGCTCGGCGCGACCGTCGGCTTCGGGATGAGCTTCTGGCAGGCGTTCCTCGCGTTCACCCTGGGCTCGGTGATCCTCGAACTCATCACGATCCTCGTCGGCGTGATCGGCATGCGCGAAGGGCTGTCGACGTCGATGATCGCCCGCTGGACCGGCTTCGGCCGCGGCGGGTCGGCGCTGATCGGGCTCGCGATCGGGATCAGCCTCATCGGCTGGTTCGGCATCCAGTCCGCGGTGTCGGCGCAGGGTCTCGTCTCGCTCATCGGCGGCCTGCCGGAGTGGGCGTGGGCGCTGGTGTTCGGCCTGGTCGTGACCGCGATCGTGGTGCGCGGTTTCCACTCGATGGCGTGGACGGCCTACCTGACCGTGCCGGCGTTCCTGATCCTGGTCGGCTGGTCGATCATCTCGGAGCTGTCCAGCCACGACGTCGGCGCGCTGGTGTCGTCGGCGCCGCCCGGCCCGGGGCTGAGCCTGCTGGAGGGCACCACGCTCGTCGCGGGCGGGTTCATCGTCGGCGCGGTGATCACGCCGGACATGACGCGGTTCAACCGCAGCACCGGCGACGTGGTCAAGCAGACGCTGGTCGGCATCACGCTCGGCGAGTACGTCATCGGCATGGCCGGTGTGCTGCTGGCGCACGCGGTGAAGACGGCCGAGATCACCACGATCGTGACGTCGTCGGTCGGCTGGGTCGGGCTGCTGATCGTGATCGCCGGAACCATCAAGATCAACGACTGGAACCTGTACTCGTCCGGCCTGGGCGTGGTGAACTTCATCGGCACGGTGTCCGGCCGCAAGGCCCACCGCGGCTTGATCACCGCCGTGCTCGGCGTGGTCGGCAGCGTGCTCGCGGCGGCCGGGATCCTCGGCGCGTTCTCCGACTTCCTCACGCTGCTCGGCGTCGCGTTCCCGCCGATCGCCGGGATCATGGTGGCCGAGTACTTCGTGGTGAAGAAGTGGCGCGGCGAGCTGGAAGCCGCGCGCGCCAAGGGCACCGTGCCCGAGGACGCGCCCGTGTGGGTGCCGGCCACCATCGTCGTCTGGATCGCCTCGGCGCTGATCGGCAAGTTCGTCGACTGGGGCCTGCCCAGCATCAACTCGCTGGTCGTGGCGTTCGTGCTGTACGTGATCGCCGGGAAGCTCGGCCTGGTCCGCGGTATCGGCCGCAGCCGCACCGCCGACGCCGACCCCGTCCCCGCTCTGTAGAAAGGAAAATCCCAGTGCGCATCGGCATCGACGTCGGCGGCACCAACACCGACGCGGTCCTGCTGGACGGGCGGCAGGTGCTCGCCTCGATCAAGACCAGCACCACCGAGGACGTCACCTCCGGCATCGTCGCCGCGATCAACGGCCTGCAGCAGCAGCGCGCGTTCGACCCGGCGGCGGTGCAGGCCGTGATGATCGGCACCACGCACTTCATCAACGCCCTGGTGGAGGCGCACCGGCTGGCCCCCACCGCCGCGGTGCGGCTGAGCCTGCCCGCCGGGGCGTCGCTGCCGCCGATGGTGGACTGGCCGCAGCGGCTGGTCGACGCGGTGTCCGGGCGCAGCTACCTGGTGCACGGCGGGCACGAGTTCGACGGCCGCCACATCGCCGAGCTCGACGAGTCCGAGCTGCGCAAGGCGGCCGAGGACATGGGGCAGGCCGGGGTGCGCAGCGTCGCGATCACCTCGGTGTTCTCCCCGGTCAACGCCGAGTTCGAGGCCCGCGCGGCGGAGATCATCGCCGCGCAGCTGCCGGACGTGGCGATCTCGCTGTCCCACGAGATCGGCCGGATCGGGCTGCTGGAGCGGGAGAACGCGACCGTCATCAACGCCGCGCTGCGGGAACTCGCCGCGCACATCGTGGACGGGCTCGCCGCGTCGGTGTCCGGCGCGGGCATCACCGCGCCGCTGTACCTGAGCCAGAACGACGGCACGCTGATGGACGTCGACTTCGCCCGCCGCTACCCGGTCGCCACGTTCGCCTCCGGCCCGACCAACTCGATGCGCGGCGCGGCCGTGCTGTCCGGTTTGGACACCTGCGCGGTGGTGGACGTCGGCGGCACCACCAGCGATGTCGGCGTGCTGCGGCAGGGCTTCCCGCGCGAGGCGACCACCGACGTCAGCGTCGCCGGGATCCGCACCAACTTCCGCATGCCGGACGTGCTGTCCATCGGCATCGGCGGCGGCAGCCGGGTCCGCGGCACGGCCGTGGGCCCGGACTCGGTGGGCTACGAGCTGACCTCGAAGGCCCTGGTCTTCGGCGGCGACACGCTGACCGCGACCGACCTCGCGGTGGCCGCGGGCCGCGCCGAGATCGGCGACCCGAGCCTGGTCGCGCACCTGGACCGCGACGTGGTGCGGGCCGCGCCGGACCGCATCGCCGCCGACGTGTCCGACGTCGTCGAGCGGATGCGCACCTCGGCCGAGCCGCTGCCGGTGGTCGCTGTCGGCGGTGGTTCGGTGCTGCTGCCGGACGAGCTGTCCGACGCCGGCAGGGTGCACCGGCCGGAGAACTACGCGGTCGCCAACGCGATCGGCGCGGCCATCGCGCAGATCGGCGGCGAGGTGGACCGGGTGTACGCGATCGAGCCGGGCCGCCGCGAAGCCGTGGTCGAGGAAGCCAAGCAGGAGGCCGTGGACCGCGCGATCGCCGCCGGTGCCAGCCCCGCGTCGGTCGGCATCGTGGACTTCGACGAGGTGCCCATCCCCTACCTGCCCGGCAACGCCACCCGCATCCGGGTCAAGGCGGTCGGCGACCTGCAGCTGGGAGCGTGACGATGCGCGAGATCACGATCGACCACCTCGACGACATCGCCCGCGGCGCCGCGATCCTCGGCACCGGCGGCGGTGGCGACCCCTACATCGGACGGCTGCTCGCGTCCTCGGCGGTGCGCGACCACGGACCGGTCGAGCTGGTGCCGCTGGACGAGGTCGGCGACGACGCGGTGGTCCTGCCGGTCGCGATGATGGGCGCGCCGACGGTGATGGTCGAGAAGCTGCCCTCCGCCGAGCAGGTCGGGGTGGCCGCCCGCACCCTGGCGACCTACCTGGGCAAGGAGCTGACGCACATCGCGTGCGCCGAGGCCGGCGGGGTCAACTCGCTGATCCCGGTGGTCGCGGCGGCGCAGCTGGGCCTGCCGCTGGTGGACGCGGACGGCATGGGCCGCGCGTTCCCCGAGCTGCAGATGGTGCTGCCCACGCTGTACGGCATCCGCGCGACCCCGATGTCGATCGCCGACGAGAAGGGCAACCGCGGCGTGCTGGACACGGTGGACAACCACTGGGCGGAGCGGCTGGCGCGGTCGGCGACGATCGACATGGGCTGCTCGGCGATGATCAGCAACTACGCGATGTCCGGCGCGCAGGCCCGCGAATCGCTGGTGCCCGGCACGCTCAGCCTGTGCGCCGAGCTGGGTGCCGCGGTGCGGCAGGCGCGAGCCGAGCACGCCGATCCCGTCGCCCGCGTGGTCGAGCGGCTGGGCGGCCGGAAGCTGTTCAGCGGCAAGGTCGTCGACGTCGCCCGGCGCACCGTCACCGGGTTCGCCCGCGGCGAGGCGCGACTGTCCGGAATGGACGGTGACGCGGGCAGCGAGATGGTGCTGAAGTTCCAGAACGAGCACCTGGTCGCCGAGCGGGACGGGGTCGCGCAGGCGTCGGTGCCGGACCTGATCTGCTGCCTGGGCTCCGAGTCCGGCGAGGCGGTGACCACCGAGGGCCTGCGGTACGGCCAGCGGGTCACCGTGATCGCCGCGCCTGCCGACCCGCGCTGGCACACGCCGGGCGGCATCGAGCTGGCCGGGCCGCGGTACTTCGGCTACGACATCGACCCGGTCGGGGTGCCCGCGTGAGCTGGACACTGACCGAGGAGCACCTGGAAGACCTCGCCCGCGGCGCGGCCGTGCTCGGCACCGGCGGCGGCGGTGACCCGTACGTGGGACGGCTGCTGGTGCGGCAGGCGATCCGCGAGCACGGGCCGATCACGATCCTCGACCCGTCCGAGGTCGGCGACCACGAGCTGGTGGTGCCGACCGCGCAGATGGGCGCCCCGACCGTGCTGCACGAAAAGCTGCCCAACGGTGCGGAGCCGGTGCTCGCGCTGCGCACGCTGGAGAAGCACCTGGGCAAGCGGGCGAGCGCCACGATGCCGATCGAGTGCGGCGGGATCAACTCGATGATCCCGCTGGTGGTCGGCGCGCGGCTGGGGCTGCCGGTGGTCGACGCGGACGGGATGGGCCGCGCGTTCCCCGAGCTGCAGATGGAGACCTTCGGCGTCTACGGCGTGCCCGGCTCGCCGATGGCGATCGGCGGGGAGCGGGGCGAGACCACGGTCATCGACACCGGGGCCGACAACAAGCGGATGGAGTGGCTCGCGCGCGGCGTCACGATCCGGCTGGGCGGGGTCGCGCACATCGCCGAGTACGCGATGAGCGGCGCGGAGGTCAAGCGCACCGCGGTGCCGCGCACGCTGTCGCTCGCGTTGACGGTGGGCCGCACGATCCGCGAGGCGCGGGAACGCAACCTCGACCCGGTCGCTGAGCTGTCCGAGGCCCTGCGCGAGACGCTGTACCGGAACCTGCGGGTGATCTTCCGCGGCAAGGTGTCCGATGTGGAACGCCGGACCGAAGCCGGTTTCGCGCGCGGGCGGGCGCAGGCGGTGTCGTTCGACGGCGCGCACAAGCTGGAGCTGCTGTTCCAGAACGAGAACCTGCTGGCCCTGGTCGACGGCGAGGTGCGGTGCCTGGTGCCGGACCTGGTCTGCGTGCTGGAGTCCGAGTCGGCCGAGCCGATCACGACCGAGACGCTGCGCTACGGCCAGCGGGTCGTGGTGGTCGGCATCTCGACCCCGGACCTGATGCGCACGCCGGAGGCGCTGGCCACCTTCGGCCCGGCCGCGTTCGGGTTGTCCCACGAGTTCACACCGGTGGAGGAGCTGCTGTGAGTCTGGCGGATCGGGTCGTGGTGATCATCGGCGGCGGTTCCGGTATCGGGTTCGAGGTGGCGCGGCGGGCCGCGGACGCCGGGGCGCAGGTGTTCCTCGGCGGCCGCACCGCGGCGACGCTGGAAGCCGCGGCGGAGAAGATCGGCGCGCAGTGGCACGTCGTGGACAACACGGACCAGGACTCGCTGGCCGAGTTCTTCGGCGCGGTGCCGCGGGTGGATCACCTGTTCACCCCCGGCGCCTCCTACACGACCGGGCCGATGCGGGAGCTGAGCGACGAAGACGCGGCGAGCCCGTTCGTGACGAAGTTCTGGGGCCAGTACCACGCGGTCAAGCACGCGGCGCCGAAGCTGTCCCGGGACGGCTCGGTGGTGCTGATGTCCGGCGCGGCGAGCGTGCGCCCGCCGGGCCCCGCGCCCGCGTACGTGGCGTGCAACGCCGCGATCGAGGGGCTCGGCCGCGGGCTCGCGGTGGAGCTGGCGCCGGTGCGGGTCAACGTGGTCGCGCCGGGCACGATCGACGGGAACCTGTGGTCGCAGCGCCCCGCCGACGTCCGCGAGGCGAGCTTCGCGCAGTACCGCGCGGACACGGTGCTGCACCGGGTCGGCAACGAGCCCGAAGTGGCCGAGGCGGTGCTCTACCTGTTCGGCGCCACCTTCACGACGGGCTCCACGCTCTACCCGGACGGCGGCTACTCGTTCCGGTAGGGCCATTGGTCGGGTGATTTCCGGCCGCCGGTGGGGTTGACTCTTCCGGATGAAAGCAGCACTCGCCTCGGCCGCCGCCGTCGCCGCGATCCTGGCGACGGCGGCCCCGGCCGCCGCCATCAACTCCTACCACGCGACCCCGGCGCCCGAGCGCACCGAGGTCGGCGCGCTCGTCGCGACCTGGGACAACGACGCGAACCCGGCCACGCCGGACCGCGTGGACTGGGTCTGCTCGGGCACCATGGTCGACGCCGACACCTTCCTCACCGCCGCGCACTGCACCAGCGACTGGCCCGCGAACGTGCGGTTCTACGTCTCGCTCGACCAGGACGTGCAGTCCGGCCTCGACGCCGCCGCGCAGCGGTATCCGGGCGACCCGGCCGCGGTGGCGCGTGCGGTCGGCGTGGCAGGCGTCGCGCACACCGACCCGGCCTACCCGGGCAACTCCGCCGACTCCCACGACATCGCGGTCGTCCAGCTGCCCGCGCAGCAGGTCGCCGCGCGGTGGTCGTTCACCCCGGCGCAACTGCCCACCGCGGGACAGCTGGACCAGCTCGGGCCCCGCGGCCTGAACAGCACGCCGTTCGTCGTCGTGGGCTACGGGACGCAGGAGGCCGTCAACGGTCCCGGCGGCCACACCCACCCAGGCGGCGGCGTGCGGATGAAGGCGCCGGTCAGCTTCAACGCGCTCAACAACACCTGGGTGCGCCTGGCGATGACCGCGCCGCAGGGCAACGGCGGCGCCTGCTACGGCGACTCCGGCGGGCCGAACTTCGCCACGATCGGCGGACAACGCGTGCTGGTGTCCACCACCATCACCGGCGACGCGCCCTGCTACGCCACCAACGTGACCTACCGCCTGGACACCCCCTCGGCGCGCACGTTCCTGGCGCCGTTCACCGCGCTGCCGTAGGCACCCGGTACTCGCTGTCCCGCCGGTCGGTGATGAACATGTGGCCGGGCGAGTGGGTGATGGCGAACGGCGGCTTCGACGCCATCAGGGCCGCCTGCGGGGTGACCCCGCACGCCCAGAACACCGGCACGTCACCGGGCTCCGCCTCGACCGGGTCGCCGAAGTCGGG
This sequence comes from Amycolatopsis ruanii, assembly GCF_003385175.1. Taxonomy (NCBI): domain Bacteria; kingdom Bacillati; phylum Actinomycetota; class Actinomycetes; order Pseudonocardiales; family Pseudonocardiaceae; genus Amycolatopsis; species Amycolatopsis ruanii. The sequence goes on along the minus strand of NZ_PQHY01000043.1, from coordinate 15,124 downwards.
GCGGGCCAGGTCGGCGATCCCGAGTCCGGCGGGGTCGCCGACGTGCACCGGCGCGCCGTGGACCGCCGGCATCGCGCCGCTGATCGCGATCGCCTCGTCGACCTGGCCGGCCGGGATCGGGCGCATCGACACGACCAGCGGGCCGTGCAGCCGCCCGGCCGGCCGGCACTGGCGGTTCGTCACGTACATCGACACGTTGCGGCCCTGCTCCAGGTGCCGCAGCGGGACGCCGGCCGCGAGCAGCCCGGTCTCGAAGGTGAAGCTGCACCCGATCGAGAACGCGACCAGGTTCTCCTGCCACAGCCCGCTCACGTCGTCGACCTCCTCGGCCAGCTCGCCGTCGCGCCACACCCGGTAGCTGGGCAGGTCGCGGCTCAGATCGGCGCCGGGGGCGAGGACGGTCGAGGTGCTGCCCGGATCGGTGACGTCGAGGACCGGGCACGGCTGCGGGTTGCGCTGGCAGAACAGCAGCACGTCGTAGGCCCAGTCGCACGGCACGGCGATCAGGTTGGTCTGGGTGAACCCGGTCGCCCACCCCGACGTCGGCGCCACGGTTCCGGCGCGGAACGCCGCCCGCGCCTGGTCCGGGGTCATGGTCGCTGGATCGTCTACCCTGGTCATACCTCCAGCTCAGCACATGAAGGCAAGCATGCGCATCACCGCGGCGGACGTGCCCGCACTCGAACGGGGCGTCGCGCTGCTCGGGTCGGGCGGTGGGGGCGACACGATGACGGCGGCGGCGCTGCTGCGCCAGCTCGTCGGCCGGGGCCGCGAACCCGACGTGCCCGGCGCGCTGGATCCGGCGACCCTGGTGATGCCGGTGGGGATCGTCGGCGCGACCGCCGCCTTCGCCGAGAAGCTGCCCAGCGGCTCGGAGTTCGCGACGGCGGTGGCCGCGATCGAACGCTGGACCGGCACGCCCGCGGGCGCTCTGATGTCGATCGAGATCGGCGGGCTCAACGGGTTGATGCCGCTGGTGGCCGCGGTCGAGCTGGGCCTGCCGTGCGCTGACGCGGACCTGTCCGGGCGCGGGCTGCCGCGGCTGGACCAGCTCTCCATCGCCGCGACCGGCCGCGGCCTGGCACCGGCCGCGCTCGCCGAGCCGGGTGGTCAGGTGCTCGTGCTGGCAGCCGGTTCGGACGAGTCGGTCGAGCGGGGCGCTCGCGCGTTCCTGGCCAGTTCCGGTGGCTGGGCGGCGATGGCGTTCGCCCCGCTGCCGGCGGGGGAACTGCCGGGGTGCGCGGTGATGGGCAGCGTCACCGGCGCGCTCGAACTGGGGCGGCGGGTGCTCGCGGCCGGGGAGAGCCCGGAGCCGGACCGGCTCGCGGAAGCCTCCGGCGGGCAGGTGCTCGCGATGGGGCGGGTGCTGGAGGTGTCCCGGCGCCTCGGGCCCGGGCGGCACGGCCGCGCCGGGCTCGGCCGCGGCAGCGCCACCCTCACCGACCACCGCACCGGCGCGCTGCTGCGGCTGGAGATGGAAAACGAGTACCTGCTGGCCCTGCGTGACGGGCAGCCGGTGGCGTCCACCCCGGACGTGCTGGCCGTGGTGGACCACCGCACCGGCGTGCCGGTGCCGTGCGACGGAATCCGCGCCGGGATCGAGGTCGACGTGCTGCGGCTGGCCGCGGCGCCGTTCTGGACCGATCCGCGGCGGCTGCCGGTGCTGCGGCCGCGGGCGTACGGCATCGACTCCGATCCGGTGCTGGCATGATCCTGCGTCGTCTGCTGGCCCTGCCGTCGTGGACCGAGGTCCGGGTGGCGGCGGGCGGGTCCGGACTGGACCGTCCACTGGAGACGGTCCGGGCGACGCTGGACGCCGGGGACAGCCCGGGGCCCGGCGAGCTGCTGGTGCTGGCGCGCGAGCTGCGCGGCACGGACTGGCAGATCGACGCGCTCCTGCGGCGCGGGGCGGACCGCGGCGCGGCGGGCCTGCTCCTGCCGGAGGTCGAACCGCTGACCGCGACCCGGCTGCTGGCCGACCGGCTCGCGATGCCGCTGCTGGTGACGGCGGCCCGCCCGCTGGACCTGCTCGTCGAGGCCCGGCTGATGCTCGCCGCGCCCGAGCTGGACCGCGCGAACCTCGTGCTGGCCACGCACCGCGCGCTCGGCGAACGGCTGCGCTCGCCGGAGGAGGTGGTGTCCGCGCTGCGCGGGTTGCTGCGATCGCCGGTGGCGTTGCTGGACGACCGGGGCGAGCCGGTGGCGGGTGAGCTGGCGTCGGCCGGGCGGATCCGGGTGGGCGAGCCGGTGCCGCAGCGGGTGGACCTCGACGACCGCGTGCTGCTGGCGCATCCCGCGCTGCTGGCCGGCCCCGCGCTGTGGGTGGCGGCCGAGCTGACCGGGGCCGAGGCGGCGCGGGCGGACGTGGTGCCGCCGGCGCTGGCGGTCGCGGCGGGCGCGGTGCAGCGGTGGCTGCTGGCGAACCGGCTGGAGCTGGAACGGGACGCGCGCTCGCGCACCGCGCTGCTCGGCGACCTGCTGCGGCTGGACGCGGAGCCGGGCGCCGACATGCGCCGCCGGGCCGCGGACGCGGGGTGGCGGCTGGGCGGCTGGCACGTCGGGCTGCGCATCGGCGTGGCGTCCAGTGTGGACACGGTGGCGCGGACGACCGAGGTGGTGCGGGCGTTGCGGGCGGAGCAGATCACCGCGGTGGTCGTCGAGCACGGCGACGGCTGGACCGGGTGGGTGACGTTCGACCAGGAGCCGACGGCCGAGCGGGTGCGCACGCTGGCGGCGCGGCTGCGGGCGGCGCACAAGACGCTGCGGCGCACGCTCGGTTCGCACCTCGGGGTCGGCCGCCCGCACCCGCGCCCGGACGGCCTGGCCGCGACGATCGCCGAGGCGACGGATGGCGCGCGGCTGGCCGCGACCCGGCCCGAGTCGGGGCACTTCCTGCACGTCGACCAGCTGGGCATGGCGCAGCTGCTGCTGGAGTGGACGCGGACGGACACGTTCGAGCCCGCGGCCCGCGCGCTGGTCGCCCCGCTGCGCAACGCGCCCGGCGACCTGGTGCGGACGCTCGCGGTGTACCTGGACGCGGAGTCCTCGATCGCCGAGACCGCCGCGGTGCTGGGGGTGCACCGCAACACGGTCGCCGCGCGGATCGCCCGGATCGAGCAGCTGCTGGGGGTGGACCTCTCCCGCCCGGACGACCGCCTGGCCCTCCACCTGGCGTCGAGAGCCATCACGCTCGGCACCTGACCGCAGAACTCGGGCGCAGGAACGCAGAACTCACGCGCCGGACCGCAGAACTCGCATGCAGGAACGCAGAACTCGCGCGCAGGAACGCAGGACTCGCGCGCCGATACGCAGGACTCGCGCGCCGCGCGAGTCCCACGCTCAGGCACGCGAGTCCCACGCTCAGGCACGCGAGTTCCACGCTCAGGCACGCGAGTCCCACGCTCGGGGGCGCGAGTTCTGCGCTCAGGCACGCGAGTTCTGCGCTCGCGCGCGTGAGGTCCGCGGCCGGGGGGGCGTGAGGTCTGCGCTGGCGGTGTGTCAGCCGGCGGTGGTGAGCTTCGCCAGTAGGCGGTCCAGCTGCGCGAGCCCGTCGGCGTCCAGGGCGGCCAGCGACGCGGGCGGCTCCGCCAGGATCCGCTCCGCCGTGGCCGCCGCCTCCGCGCCCGCGGGTGTCACCGCCACCAGCTTGCGTCGCCGGTCCTGCGGGTGCACCGTCCGCGACACCAGCCCGCGCTGTTCCAGGTCGTCCACCACCAGCGTCACGTACGGGCGGTCGGTGTTCAGCCGCTCCGCCAGGTCCGCCAGCGTCAGCGGCCCGGACGCCAGCCGCCGCAGGGCCTTGATCTTGATGAAGCTCAGCCCGAGCGCCTCGGTGACCGCCTTACGCCGGTCGTGCCGGCCCAGCACGTCCTGCATCCGCTCCCACACGCGCTCCGCCGCGCTCACGTCCGCGCTCCCACCTGCTCGTCGAACAGCGCCGTCGCCCGCCGGGCCGTCGCCTTCGCCCAACCGCCCGTCGTCAGCACGCCCAGCACCATCACCACCACGCCGCATCCGGCCATGATCCACCACGCGAGGTGGCTCGCCGCCGGGAAGCCGGTCGTGAACCCGCCGGAGACGTGCGACGTGACCACCGCGCCCAGCACGGCGACCCCGAGCGAAGCCCCCACCTGCCGGCTCGTCGACGCCACCGCCGCGGCCACCCCGGCCTGCGCGCGCGGCATCCCGGACACCGCGGTGTTCGTGATCGGCGGGTTGAGCATCCCGAACCCGGCGCCGAACACCACGTAGGCCACCACCAGCCACCCGATCCCGGTCTCCGCGCCCAGCCTGGTCAGCAGCACCCCGCTCACCGCCAGGCCCAGTCCCCCGGCCACCAGCGGGATCCGCGCGCCGCGCGCGGCGACCAGCCGTCCGGACAGCGGCGCGAGCGCGAAGATCGCCAGCGCGCTGGGCAGCGTCAGCAGCCCCGCGTGCAGCGGCGTGAAGCCCCGCACGTTCTGCAGGTACAACGCGTTCAGGAACAGGAACCCGCTCAACCCGGCGAACCCGCACACCGCGATCACCGTCGCCCCGGAGAACGGCACGCTCGCGAAGAACCTGGGGTCCAGCAACGGTTCCGCCCGCCGCCGCTCGTAGGCGACGAGCCCGGTTCCGGCCGCGACCGCCACCGCGAAGCACCCGAGCGTCAGCCCGGACGCCCAGCCGTGGTGCGGCCCCTCGATGATCCCGTAGGTCAGGCTCGCCAGCGCCACCACGGCCAGCAGCTGCCCCACCGGGTCGAGCCGCCGGGCCCGCGGCGCCTTGGACTCCGGCACGAACAACGCGGTCAGCACCAGCGCGGCGATCCCGACCGGGATGTTGATCCAGAAGATCGACCGCCACCCGACGGCGTCCACCAGCACCCCGCCGACCACCGGGCCCAGCGCCATGCTCAGCCCGACGACCGCGCCCCAGATCCCGATCGCCCGCGCCCGTTCGCGCGCGTCGGTGAAGGTGTTCGTGATGATCGACATGGCGACCGGGTTCAACATGCTCCCGCCGACCGCCTGCAGCATGCGGAACACGATCAGCAGCCCGATGCCCGGCGCCACGCTGCACAGCAGGGACCCCAGCGTGAACAGCACCAGCCCGGCCTGGAACGTGCGCCGCCGCCCGATCCGGTCGGCGGTCGACCCGGACAGCATCAGCAGGCTGGCCAGCACGAGCGTGTAGGCGTCGATCGTCCACTGCAGACTCGACACGCTCGCGGAGAACTCGCGCTCGATCGACGGGAGCGCGAGGTTGACGATGGTCGTGTCCATCGCGACGACGAAGAGGCTCAGGCAGCAGATCGCCAGCACGAGGAGACGACGGCGGTGGGACAGCTCCGGCACACGCACCCCAAACGTTGCAGTCCTATAACAGTTATAAATGTACAACCCTCTGGCCTGCGCAGCCACTGTGATCTCCGACGCCTCTGGACTTCAATCATCCAATGATTTAACGTGCGGAGCGCACGCACTCGACGGAGAGGAACAGTTTCGTGACGGGGCAGAGGCGCAGCACGGCGTGGTTCGGGGCGACCGGCCGCGCGGGGATGATCTATCGCTCCTGGATGCGCAACCAGGGCTTCGGGGCCGAGGTGTTCGACGGCAGGCCGGTGATCGGCATCGCGACCAGCGCGTCGGAGCTGGCGCCGTGCAACGCGCACCTGACCCGGGTCGCGGAGGCGGTCAAGCGCGGGGTGTGGCAGGCGGGCGGGTTCCCGCTGGAGTTCCCGACCATGGCCACCGGCGAGACGCTGATGCGCCCGACCGCGATGCTCTACCGCAACCTGATGGCGATGGAGGTCGAGGAGCTCATCCGCGCCAACCCGCTGGACGGGGTGGTGCTGCTGTCCGGCTGCGACAAGACGACCCCGGCGATGCTGATGGCCGCGGCGAGCGTCGACCTGCCCGCGGTGATGGTCACCGGCGGGCCGATGCTCAACGGCAAGTACCGCGGCGCCGACGTCGGGTCGGGCACGCACGTGTGGAAGTTCGAGGAGGAGCTCAAGGCCGGGCGCATGACCCAGGAGGAGTGCTTCTTCGCCGAGGGCTGCATGGCGCGCTCGAACGGGCACTGCATGACGATGGGCACCGCGTCGACGATGGCGTGCATGGCCGAGGCGCTGGGCATGCAGCTGCCCGGCTCGGCGACCTGGCCGGCGGTGGACGCGCACCGCTTCGAGATCGCGCAGTCCGCGGGGCAGCGGATCGTCGAGATGGTCGAGGAGGACCTGCGGCCGTCGCGGATCCTCACGCGTGAGGCGTTCGAGAACGCGATCCGCGTCAACGCCGCGATCGGCGGGTCGACGAACGCGATCATCCACCTGCTCGCGATCGCCGGGCGGGCCGAGATCGACCTGTCGCTGGACGACTTCGACACGCTCATCCGCGAGGTCCCGACCCTGGTGAACCTGATGCCGTCGGGCAAGTACCTGATGGAGGACTTCTGCTACGCCGGCGGCCTGCCGGTGGTGATGCGCCAGCTCGCCGAGGCCGGGCTGCTGCACTCCGGCAGCGTGACCGTCACCGGCAACGCGGTCGGCGAGAACGTGGCCGGGGCGGAGAACTTCAACACCGACGTGATCACGACGGTCGAGGAGCCGTTCCAGCCGGTCGGCAGCGGCACCGCGGTGCTGCGCGGCAACCTGTGCCCGGGTGGTGCGGTGATCAAGCAGTCGGCCGCGTCGCCGCACCTGCTCAAGCACCAGGGGCGGGCGCTGGTGTTCGACACGGTCGAGGACTACCACGCCGTGGCCGACGACCCGGACCTCGACGTGGACGAGACGAGCATCCTGGTGATCCGCGGCGCCGGGCCGAGGGGCTACCCGGGCATGCCGGAGGTCTCGAACGTGGCGTTGCCGGCGAAGCTGCTCAAGGCCGGGGTGACGGACATGGTGCGCATCTGCGACGGGCGGATGAGCGGCACCAGCTACGGCACGGTGGTCCTGCACGTGACACCGGAGTCCGCGGTGGGCGGCCCGCTGGCGCTGGTGCGGACCGGCGACCTGATCACCCTGGACGTGGCGGCGCGGACGCTGAACGTCGAGGTGTCCGACGAGGAACTGGCCGCGCGGCGGGCGTCCTGGCAGGCGCCGGAGTCACCGTACCGGAGCGGGTACACCTGGCTCTACACGCAGCACGTGCTGCAGGCCGACCAGGGCGCGGACTTCGACTTCCTGCGCGGCTCCCGGGGCCACCAGGTACCCCGCGACTCGCACTAGTGTCCTTGGCCAGGACGTTGGTAGCGGCTGGCTGGTGTTGACATGGGGGAGGCTCCGGTTGGGGTGTGGCTTGTCCAGGGCCCACGCCAGCCGGAGGCTCTCGTGCCACACCGTGATGCCCGCACGACAGGGGCGGCCGCAGGCACATATCGCGAAGGCCATGGCATTTCACGCAAGTGCGTGAAGACACGGTGTCGCGCGTGCTGGCCCGCCACGACGTGCCTCGGCTGTCGGCGCTGGACCCACTCGCCCGGCAGGTCGAGCGCTACCACCGCACCCTGCAGACCGACAGGTCTTCACCAGCAACACCGAACGAGCAACCGCACTTGCACCCTGGCTCGAGCACTACAACACCCAACGCCGCCACAACGCACTCGGCGGCCACGCACCAGCCGACTGCCACCAACCTGACGGCCGAGCACAAACTAGGCCGGCTCGGACCGGGTCGCTTCCACACAGCAGGTCACGAAGTCGGCGATGACCGGGTTGTCGTCGTCGGCCGGGTGCCAGGCGATGCCGACCCGGGTGGGGCCGACGTCGCGCACCGGGCGGTAGACGATGCCGGGGCGGGCGTAGAAGCGGGCGGCCGATTCGGGGGCGAGCGCGATGCCGTAGCCGTTGGCGATCGCGCTCAGCCACTCGTCCGGCTGGTCGGTGACGGCTCCGATGCGCGGCTCGCCGTCGCGTTCGTCGGCGCCCAGCCAGTGGTCGCGCCACCAGCCGGTCTCGGCCGGGGCGGCGACGAACGGCTCGTCCCACAGCTCGCGGAAGGCGATCTCGTCCCGGCCGGCGAGCGGGTGCGACGCGGGTAGCGCGACCCAGCGGGGTTCGCTGAACAGTTCCCGCACCCGGAGTTCGTCCTGGCCCGGGAACGGGAGCCGGACCAGGGCGGCGTCGACCTCGGCGCCGGCCAGCCCCGCGGTCGGGTTCGACCAGGCGGCCTGGCGCATGTCGACCCGCCAGCCCGGCCGGCGGCGGCCGAACGCGGAGATGATGGCCGGTGTCGCCTCGTTCGCCGCGCTGGCCAGGAAACCGACCCGCAGCACCCGGCTGCCGGCGGCGCGGGTTTCGCGGCACGTGCGGTCCCAGCCGTCGAGCAGGGCGGGCACGCGGTCCGCGAGCACCCGCCCGGCGTCCGTGAGTGCCATGCCGCGGCGGGAGCGCGTGAACAGCGTGGTGCCGAGCTGCGCTTCGAGCTGCCTGATCTGCTTGGTGAGCGCGGGCTGGGACACGAAGAGGCGCCCCGCCGCGCGCGTGAGGTTGCCCTCCTCGGCGACGGCGGCGAAGTAGCGGAGCAGGCGCGTGTCCACGTCCATGCCACCAGGTTATGGAAGCGGGTATTGGACGCGCTCCCGCCGCCGCCCCGACGCTGGTGGGGTGTACGTGACAGTGACTGTGCTGACGATCCTCCTCAACGCGGCGATCGCCGTCGCGGACTTCGCCCGGGCGCGATTCGTGCTGGCGAACTCGGCGGCGGTGGGGGTGCCGGCATCGTGGTTGCCGGTGCTGGGGACGCTGAAGGCGGCCGGTGCCGCGGGGCTGCTCCTCGGTCTGCTGGGGGTGCGCTGGATCGGGATCGCCGCGGCGGCCGGCCTGGTGCTGTTCTTCCTCGGGGCGCTGATCGCGCACGTGCGGGCCCGCGTGTTCGGCAACATCGCCGTGCCGGGGCTGTTCTTCGCGCTGGCGGTGGCGAGCCTCGCGCTCAGTTGAGGACCCGGAACCGCAGCCCCGGCTCGCCGTACTCCTCCAGCGCGTGGGCCACCCAGCCGGCGATCCGGGCCACCGCGAAGATCGCTTCCCCGGCGTCCGGGCGCATGTCGAAGGCGTGCATCATCGCGGCCAGCGCCAGATCGGTGTTCGGGAACAGGTCGGTGCGGCCGGCGAGCTGGTCGAGCAGCAGGTCCACCACCGGGTTCTCCGGCAGCAGCGCCAGCAGCGCGTCCGCCCGCGGGTCGCGCCGCTGGTAGATCCGGTGCCCGAACCCGGGGATCGAGCCGGCGGACCGCAACCGCTCGGACAGGGCGTCCACCGGGTTCTCCCGCGCCTCGGCCAGGAACCGGTACGCCAGCGTGCTCGCCCCGCCGTGGTAGTGCCCGTCCATCGCGCCCAGCCCGGCCGACACCACCGCGTACACGTTCGCCCGCGCGCTCGCCGCCACCCGGGCGGCCACTGTGGACACCGCCAGCCCGTGGTCGGCGAGCAGGACCAGTGCGGCGTCGAGGATTTCCGGCTCCGGCGGTCGCGACGTCAGCTTCGGCCACAACCGCGCCCCCAGGGTGCCCCGCGCCGACCCGCCGGGCAGCGCGTCCGCCAGCACCCCGATCAGCCGCTCCGCCGCCGGGCGCACCGCCTCGGGCGCGAGGTCGAACCGCAGCGGATCGGCCGCCCCCAGCACGGCGACGGCCACCCGCAGGTGATCCGTCAGGCGCGCCGTCGCGGGCAGCGCCCTGGTGGCCGACCGCACCAGCCCGGCCAGCTCCGCCGACTCCGGGAACGCCGGTCGCTCGGCCAGCTCCCCGGTCCACAGGAAGTGCGCGACCGACTCGTACGACCACTCCCCCGCCAGATCGGTCACCCGCTCGCCGCGGAAGGAGACCTCGTCGCCGTCGAAGCGCGTCAGCCGCGTCCGGATCCCCTCCACCACGCCCGGCTCGCGCCCCCGCCCGGCCAGCCGGTCGACCTCCTCGGCCGCGAACAGACTCCCCCGCCGCCCCGGCCGCTTGACGCTCGTCAGCAGCCCGCGACTCGCGTACGCGTACACAGTCTCGGCCTTCACGCCCAGCCGCCGCGCCACCTCGGCCGTCGTGAGGAATCCCTCGTCGCCCATCGACCTGCGCTTTCCCGATTCACATTGACTTGATCAATATTGACAATACTCAATCAATGTACCGACAGTGAAGGCATGACCGAACTCATCGACGTGCCCGCAGGACTGCGCAACGTCGTCGTCACCACCACCGAGCTGGGCGACGTCCGCGGGCGCGAGGGCTTCTACCACTACCGCCAGTACGACGCGATCGACCTGGCGCGCCACAAGACGTTCGAGGACGTCTGGTTCCTGTTCCTGGAGGGCCGCCTCCCCGAACCCGAGGAACGGGTCCGCTTCGCCAAGGAACTGGCGCCGCTGCGGGTGCTGCCCGGCGAGCTGCGCGAGATCCTGCCGCTGGTCGCGCGCGCCGGCGGCCATCCGATCGCCGGCCTGCGCACCGCCCTGTCCGTCCTCGCCGCGGCACGTGACCTGCCGCCGCTGTGGGACGCCGGCCCCGACCGGCGCAAGGCCGACGCCATGCTGGTCTGCGCGGTGACGCCGACGATCCTGGCCGCGCTGCACCGCCTCCGCGCCGGCCTGGAGCCCCTGGAACCCCGCGCCGACCTCGGTGCCGCCGCCAACTGGCTGTACCTCGTCAGCGGCGCGGAACCGGCGGCCGAGCACGCGCGGGCCATCGAGCAGTACCTGATCGCCACCGTCGACCACGGGTTCAACGCCTCGACGTTCACCGCGCGCGTCGTCGCCTCGTGCGGCGCCGACGTGGTGTCCGCGGTTGCCGCCGCGCTCGGCGCGTTCAGCGGGCCGCTGCACGGCGGCGCGCCCGACCGCGCGCTGGCGAGCCTCGACGCGATCGGCACCCCGGACCGCATCGACGCGTGGGTGCGCGCCCGGATCTCCGCGGGCGACCGGATCATGGGCTTCGGCCACGCCGTCTACCGGACGCAGGACCCGCGGTCGGTCCTGCTGCGCGAGATCGCGACCGGGCTCGGCGGCGACCTGGCCGACTTCGCGACGACGGTCGAGCGGCGGGTGGTCGAGATCCTGGCCGAGCTGAAACCGGGACGCGAGCTGTACGCCAACGTCGAGTTCTACGCCGGGGTCGTGATGGAACTGTGCGGCCTGCCGCGCGCCCTGTTCACCCCGACGTTCGCGGTGAGCCGGGTCGTCGGCTGGTGCGCCAACGTGCTGGAGCAGGCCGCCGGGTCGAAGATCATCCGCCCGGCGGCCCGCTACGTCGGTCCGCCCGCGCCTCAGCCGGTGAGCTGAGGCAGCACCTTCGACGACCAGGCGTCGAAGAACTTGTCCTGCTCCGGGCCGATCTGCGACACGTACACCTCGTCGAACCCGGCGTCGGCGAACTGGCGCACGGCCTGCGCGTGCGCGTCGGCGTCCGGGCCGCACGGGATCTGGCCCGCGACCTGCTCCTCGGTGACCACCGGCACGGCCTGTTCGAAGTCGCGCGGCGTCGGCAGGATGCGCCCGAGGCTGCCGGGCAGCAGGTCGCTCGCCCACAGCCGGTGCGCCGTTTCCCGTGCCTGCTCCGCCGAATCGGCCCAGCACACCTTGAACCCGCCCTGGATCGGCCCGCGCCCGCCGGCCTCGCGGTAGGAGTGGACCAGTTCGCCGTCGGGCATCACCGTGGCGAAACCGTCCGCGATCTTCGCGATCCGGCGCGCCGTCTTCGGCCCGAACGCCGACACGTAGATCGGCACCGGCTGCTCCGGCAGCGTGTAGATGCGCGCCTGCTCCACCGTGTAGTGCTTGCCGTAGTGCGTGACCTGCTCGCCGGTGTGCAGCTTGCGGATCACCTCGACGGCCTCCTCCAGCATCTCCAGCCGCCGCGAGCCGGGCGGCCACGGGTCGCCGAGGATGTGCTCGTTGAGCGCCTCACCGGAGCCGACCCCGAGCACGAACCGGCCCTCGCACTGCACCGCCGCCGTGGCCGCGGCCTGCGCGATGATCGCCGGGTGGATGCGCACGGTCGGGCAGGTCACCGCGGTCGTGATGGGCAGCGAGACCGCCTGGGACAGCGCCCCGATCACCGACCACACGAACGGGCTGTTGCCCTGCTCGCCCGTCCACGGGTGGAAATGGTCGGAGATCCACAACCGCTCGAACCCGGCCTGCTCTGCCTTCTTCGCCTGTTCCACCAGCTCGCGGGGCCCGTGCTCCTCGCTGGACAGGAAGTAACCGACACTCACCATGCGCCGGGACTACCCGCGCCGGTCACCCCTCACGCACCTTCGCCAGCGGTTCGAAGCCGGACATCTCCAGGACCCGGCGCACCGGCGAGGCGGGCGCGACGACCAGGTCCAGCCCCATCTGCAGCACCTTGAGCCGCCCGGTGAGCGTGAACAGCACCCGCAGCCCGGAACTGTCCAAATAGGTCACCTCGGTGAGGTCGATCGAGACGCGCATGACGTCGTTGCCGATCGCGGAGAAGATCTGGTCCTGCACGGCGTTCGCGTTCGCGAGGTCGATCTCCCCGCTGACCCGCAGCAGGACGTGACCGCCGTCGTTGACGGCATCGATCGTCGCCGCGGTCATTCCGCGTGCCCGATCGCCCGGCGGATCATGACCTCGGTGCCGTGCGCGTGGTGGTCGATGCGGACCTCGTCCCCGCAGCGGTGCATCAACAGCGTGCCCCGGCCGCGGTTCTCGCCGCGCGGCGGGCGCCAGCGGCCTTCGTCGCACACGGTGGCGATCGCGTCCCGTCCGCGCAGCTCCATCCGCACCTTGATCACCCCGCCCGCCGGGCCGTAGGCGTGCTCGACGGCGTTGGACGTGGCCTCGCCGACCGCGACCAGCAGGTCGGACGTCGCGTCCTGGCTCGCGCCGACGATGGTCAGCCACCGGCGCATCGCGGACCGGACCTCCTTCAGCGACTCGGGTACGGCGGGCACGGTCAGCTCCAGCGGGCCGAGGTCCGCGCGGTTCTGGCGGCGCACGGCCAGCAGCGCCACGTCGTCGTCGGGGGTGTCCTCGCCGATCAGCTCGGCCATCACGTCGGCGCAGACGGTGTGGGCCTGGGCCGGGTGCACGGCGTCGCAGAGACGCTCCAGCCCGTCGTCGAGGGCGATGCCGCGCCGCTCGACCAGTCCGTCGGTGTAGAAGCAGACCACCGATCCGGGCGGCATCTCCGACACGGTCACCCGGCGCCGCACGTCCCGCAGGGCGCCGATCGGCGGGTCGACGGCGACGTCGAGCAGCCTGCCCCGTTCGCCGACGCGCCCCTGGACGGGCACCAGGTGGCCGGCCGAGGACACGTGCAGCCGCTCGAAGTTCGGCTCCACCAGCGCGTAGAGCACCGTGGCCATCATGCCCGGCTCGAAGTGCTGCATCTTGCGGTCGAGGTTGGACAGCACCTCGGCCGGGTCGCCGCCCTCCAGCGCGAAGGCCCGCAGGGCGCTGCGCATCCGGCCCATCACGATCGCCGCAGGCAGGCCGTGCCCGACGACGTCGCCGATCACCACGCCGAGCCAGCCGTTGGGCAGCAGGAAGACGTCGTACCAGTCGCCCGCGATGGCACCCTCGTCGCCGGGCACGTAGCGCGCGGCGAGTTCGAGGCCCGGGACGATCGGCAGCTGGGTCGGCAGGAGGCTGCGCTGCAGCTCCGCCGCGGCGGCGCGCTCGGCCTTGGCGCGCTGGGCGTGGGCGGCGAGCGCGATCCGGTCGGCGGCCAGCTGGAGCAGCTCGACGTCCTCCGGGGTGAACTCGCGCGGCGACAGCGAGCCGACGTGCAGCACCCCCAGCGCGTCGCCGCCGACCAGCAGCGGGACGCCGAGCAGGGTCTGGATGCCCTTCTCCCAGAGCAGCCGGTTGACGACCGTCGTCGAGTCGACCCGCTGCAGCTGCACCGGCTCCCGGCGCGCGACGACCTGCCCGGCGAAGCCCTTGCCGACCGGGACCCGGACGCCCTGGGACACCTCGGTCTCGATGCCGCGCGCCGCGACCGCGACCAGTTCCCGGCCGCCCGGTTCGAGCAGCAGCACGGCGACGGTGTCGGAGTTGAGGACCTGGCGCACGCGGTCCAGGAGTTCGGGCAGGAGGTCCTCGGTGGCCAGGTGGGCGAGCGCGCTGTCGCTGACGAGACCGATGCGCTGGAGCTTGTGCTCGGCTTCCAGTCGCGCGCTGGCCGAAGTCGACATGATGCGAGACTAGCCCCTGCTCAGGTCGGAGAAACCCGTGGTTTCCGCGGAATCAGGTTGTCACTGCCACGGTTCCGCATCGGTTGCCGGGGCGAGCAGGTTCGACGATACCGCAGGCCAGGCCGTGTTGTCCGGATCGATCAACGCGTAGTGGCCCGCGTCGTGGACGTCGATGAGGCGCGTGTCCGGGTGGGCTTCGCGGTAGGCGCGGGACAGGGCGGCGGGCACGATTTCGTCCGCGGTGCCGTGGATCAGGACGACGGGCCGGGCCGGCGAGGGCAGCCGGGCGGGGTCGAGGCCGTCCGGCGGGGTGTCGCCGAGGAAGGCTCGGACGGCGCCGTCGTCGAGACCGAGCCGGTCGGCGAGGGCCAGATCGGCGACGGCGGCCAGGGTGACGGTGGCGGCGAGTCCGGGCGCGGGCGCGCTGGCGGCGGCCCACAGGGCGAGGTGACCGCCCGCGGAATGCCCGGTCACGACCACGCGGCCGTCGTACTGCCCGGCGAGTTCCACCGGCAGGACATCGAGCGCGGCGGCGACGTCGGCGGTGGTGAGCCGGGGCGCGCCGGGGACGCGGCGGTACTCGATGGAGAGGACGTTCAGACCGGTCCGCGCCAGGGCGTGCGCGAGGGGCCGGATGTGCCGGCGGTCGTAGTCGGGCCGCCAGAAGCCCCCGTGGATGACGACGATCAGTGGCGCGTCCGGGCGGCCACGCCAGTGATCGGCGACGTGGTCCGGGCCGGGCCCGTAGCGAAGCTCGCCGTCCGGCGCGGGCGCGGGACGCGTGAGGACCGACCGATCTTCCACCATGGCCGGGCTCCCTCCGCAGGATCACTCGTTCGAGTGGCGGGCGCTGGCGTGACGCACGCTTTCCGGGAGCGTAGAACGCGAGCCGGAGGGACCCCAAAAACCGCGGGGGGGTGTCCCTATGTGATTGTCAAGCCGCGGCGGGGGCGGGGTCGGGGTGGCGGTAGTGGGTGCCGTTGCGGAGCATGGCGT
>NZ_PQHY01000042.1:0-56859 GCF_003385175.1 Amycolatopsis ruanii | reverse complement strand
GGGGAGATCGTGGGGGGTCGCGCCGGGCCTCACGGGCCCTCCCAGCTACCCGGCGTGGGGGAGGCCCGGCGCGGCTCCCCACGATCTCCCCACTTCGCCCCCCTCGCGCTGACCTGCGTAAATACCGCGAGGATCGCCCGGTCGGGCAGCTTCGCGGCGTTGACTGTGGGGAAAAGTGGGGTACGGTGGTGCGCAGTGGGGCAGTAGGGAGGCCCCAGGGGCCGCATCCGGTGGAGCACCGGGGGCGGTGGGGAGGTGAGTGCCGGTGTTCCTCGGCACGCACACCCCCAAGCTGGACGACAAGGGGCGGCTCACGCTGCCCGCGAAGTTCCGCGACGCGCTGGCAGGTGGGCTGATGGTCACCAAGGGGCAAGATCACTGCCTCTTCGTCTTCCCGCGCGCCGAGTTCGAGCAGCTGGCCCGCAAGGTCGCGGAGGCGCCCTTCACCAACGAGGCGGTGCGGGCCTACCAGCGGTACCTGTTCGCGGGCACCGACGAGCAGCGTCCGGACGGCCAGGGGCGCATCGCGATCGCGCCCGAGCTCCGGCGCTACGCCGGGCTCAACAAGGAGTGCGTGGTGATCGGGGCGATCACGCGCCTGGAGATCTGGGACGCCCAGCGCTGGGAGTCCTACCTGGAGGAACACGAGGACAGCTACGCGCAGGCCCAGGAAGAGGTCCTGCCGGGAGTCTTCTAGGTGACCCGCGCCGTCGGGGGGCGCGGGTGGCGACAGCAAGTGGGGGCGGGATCCGGCGACGGATGTCGTGAGGCCTCTGTCCGCTCAGTGGCCCTGGTGCACCTTCCCCGGCACCAGGTTCGCAGCGGGCGGGCGGGGACCTGACGGCATCCGCGCGACGGCTTAAGGGGGTGGGAGAAGTGGCAGCCGAAGCCGCGCACGTGCCGGTGATGACCGAGCGCGTGCTGGAGCTGTTCGCTCCCGCGCTCGAGGGCCGCCCGGCCGTCGTGGTCGACGCGACCACCGGCCTGGGCGGGCACTCCGAGGCACTGCTCACCAGATTCCCCCAGCTGAAGCTCATCGGGCTGGACCGGGACCCGCACGCGCTGGAGCGCGCCGGCGCGCGGCTGGCGAAGTTCGGCGACCGGGCCGAGCTGGTGCACGCCGTCTACGACACCCTGCCGGACGTCCTCGACCGGCTCGGACTGTCCCGTGTGGACGGTGTGATGTTCGACCTCGGCGTCTCCTCGATGCAGCTCGACGAGGAAGAGCGCGGCTTCGCCTACGCCCGGGACGCCCCGCTGGACATGCGGATGGACCCCACCACGGGACAGACCGCCGCGGACGTCCTCAACACCTACGAGCCGGGCGAGCTGGTCCGGATCCTGCGCGAGTACGGCGAAGAGCGGTTCGCCCAGCGGATCGTCAAGGCGATCGTCGCGGAGCGGGCGCGGCAGCCGTTCGACCGCAGCGAGCGCCTGGTGCGGCTGCTCTACGACGCGGTGCCGGCCGCGAGCCGCCGCACCGGCGGGCACCCGGCCAAGCGCACGTTCCAGGCCCTGCGCATCGAGGTCAACGGCGAGCTGGAGGTGCTGCGCCGGGCGATCCCCGCGGCGCTGTCCGCGCTGGCGGTGGGCGGCCGGATCGTCGTGGAGTCCTACCACTCGCTGGAGGACCGGATCGTCAAGCAGGCCTTCGCGGAGCTGGCGAAGTCGCGGACCCCGCCCGGCCTGCCCGTCGAACTCCCCGGCCACGGGCCGGAACTGAAGCTGATCACGCGCGGCGCCGAGAAGGCGAGCGAAGACGAGATCGAACAGAACCCGAGGGCCGCGTCGGTGCGCCTGCGGGTCGCCGAACGGATCAAGGAGGCGGACGCATGATCGACAATCGCGCAGCCCCGGTCATGCGGCCAGCCCGGGTGCGTGGCCCGGGTGCGGGTGTCCCGCAACAGCACCGTCGCAAGACACAGGAGGCGGACGCATGACAGCGCCTACGCGGGCACGCAGGCAGGCCGGTGCCGAGCCGCGGCGGCGTCCGCGCCGTTCGGACGCGCCCGCCGAGGAGGGCCTGGGCACACCGGTACCGGCCAGGCGCCGCCCCCGGCGGCAGCCCACCCGGCAGGCTCAGCGCACCACCGCCGCCGAGCGCGCCTACGCCCGGCGGGCCCAGCGCGCCGAGGGCCTGAAGCGCGCGCCCGAGCCCGAGCGCCAGAAGATCCGGCTGAAGCTGCGGCTGCCGCGTTCGCGCGCCACGTTCGTGATGCTGGTGATGGTGCTGCTCGCCGCGGGTGTGGTGGCGACGCTGCTGCTGTCCACCCAGGCGATCGCCGACTCCTACCGGCTCGAGCAGCTGCGCGACGACAACGCCGCCCTGGCCGAGCGGGTCGAGCAGCTGCAGCAGGACGTCAGCGGCGCGGAGTCGCCGTCGTCGCTGGCCGAGCGGGCCAAGGCGCTGGGCATGGTGCCCGCCAAGGACCCGGCGCACCTGGTGCTCAACCCGGACGGGTCGGTGACCGTGGTCGGCGAGCCGAAGAAGGCCGAGGGCGCCCCGGTCACGCAGGAGCCGGCGACGCCGGTGGTGCCGCAGGGCACGCCGGTCGGCGGCCGCCCGATCGAGGGTGACGTGCCGCAGGGCGACAGCCAGGTCGTCCAGCCGCAGGACCAGGCGCAGGTGCCGCCGTCCGGCGGGCAGACCCAGGCGCCGGGACAGCAGACCACGGGAGGGCAGTGATGGCGCGGCCGGGACGCCGCAGCTACGGCGCCCGCATGCGCCAGGTGGCCGGCCAGCCCAACGCCGCCACCGGCAAGGGGCGCTACGTCGGCGTGCGCGTGGTGCCGGTCGCGGTGCTGGTGCTGGCCGGGCTCAAGCTCGTGCAGGTCCAGGGCTTCCAGGCGGCGGCCCTGTCGGCGAAGGCGGAGAGCCAGCGCAGCACCACGATCCCGATCCCGGCCAAGCGTGGGTCCATTGTGGACCGCAACAACGTCAAGCTGGCGTTCACCGTGGAAACCCGCGCGCTGTCGGTGAACCTGCGCGCGATGCGCAAGGCGTGGGACGAGGTGGCGGCCAAGAACCCGGCGGGGGGCCAGAGCTTCGAGACCCGCGCGGCGGACGCGGCGCGGTTCATCGCCGCCAAGCTGCCCGGCCGGGTCACCGAGGCCGAGCTGCTCGCCGACTTCCGCAAGACCACGTCGTTCACCTACCTGGTCGACGGGGTCGAGCCGTCGATCGCCGAGGAGATCACCACCGCGTTCCCGGAGATCGGCGCCGAGGTGCGGGCCGCCCGCGAGTACCCGGGCGTCACGCTGGCCTCCAACGTCGTCGGCCTGGCGAACTGGCGCATGGACGACCCGGACGTGTCCAAGCACAGCCTGCAGGGCCTGGCCGGGCTGGAGTACACGCTCAACGCCGACCTGGCCGGCCGGCCGGGCCGCTACGTCGCCGACACCAAGCAGGGCAACGACAACGTGATCATCCCGGGCACCGAGCGGGACGTGCAGCCCGCCACCCCGGGCAACGATGTCGTGCTCACGCTCGACTCGGACACCCAGTACTTCCTGCAGAACGCGCTGGCCGACTACGTGCGGCAGTCGCGCGCCAAGGGCGCCAGCGCGGTCGTGATGGACGCGAAGACCGGCGAGATCTACGCGATCGCCGACGACTCCACGTTCGACCCCTACGACAACAAGACCTACACGCAGTCGCTGATGGACCTGCAGGCGGTGTCCACGCCGTTCGAGCCGGGCTCGGTGAACAAGATCGTGACCGCCACCGCGGCCATCGACCAGGGCCTGGTGACGCCCGAGTCGGTGCTGCAGGTGCCCGGCGCGCTGAAGGTCGCCGACCACACCGTGCACGACGCGTGGGTGCACGGCACGCAGAACTTCTCGGTCACCGGCATCTTCGCGAAGTCCTCCAACGTCGGCACGCTGCTGCTGGCCCAGCAGCTGGGCCCGGACAAGTACCTGGACTACCTCAAGCGCTTCGGCGTCGGGCAGAGCGCCGGGCTGGGCCTGTCCGGGGAGAGCCGTGGGTTCGTGCCGCCCCGCAACACCTGGACCGGCACCACGTTCGGCAACCTGCCGATCGGGCAGGGCCTGTCGATGACCGTGGTGCAGATGACCGCGATGTACCAGGCGATCGCGAACAACGGTCTGCGCGTGCAGCCGAGCATCGTCAAGGAGGAGATCCGCCCGGACGGCACCGTGGTGCCCAAGGCGGCGCCGCAGACCACGCAGGTGGTCAGCCCGGAGACCGCGACGACGGTGCGGAACATGATGCGCGCGGTCACCCAGACCGGGAAGAACGGCAACAGCGGCACGGCGCCCACGGCGGCGCTGGAGGGCTACCAGATCTCCGGCAAGACCGGCACCGGCCAGCAGGTCAACCCGGCGACCGGCGCGTACAGCGACACCCTGTACAACATCACCTTCGCCGGGATCCTGCCCGCGGACAGCCCGCGGTTCGTGGTGGGCATCCGGCTGGACGCCCCGGACACGACGCTGCCCGCCGGCCACTCCGCGGCGCCGCTGTTCCACGACATCGCCTCGTACCTGACGCAGCGGTTCCAGCTCCCGCTGTCCGAGGGCGCCGCGCCGTACGTGCCGCTCGTGCTGCCGTGACGGTCGCTGTCCAATCGAGACACAAGCGCTAGGAGTACCGGGCCGCAAGAGGGGAATCCCGGCTCGGTAACCTTCCGTGCTGTGTCGGTGGAAGCGTCTGGAAGCAGCACCATGTCGCAGGAAGCGAAGGGGCGGGTACCGGACAGCCCGGTGAAGGCGGCGGTGGCGCCGCCACGGCCGCCCCGCATCGAGCCGGTCCCGCTCACCACGCTGGTCGCGCGCGCGGCCGCGCGCCTGGTCGGCGAGCCGCGCTGGCCCGGCGACACGGTCGTCACGGGGGCCACCCTGCGGGCCCAGCACGTCCTGCCCGGCGACCTGTTCGCCGCGCTGCCGGGCGCGCGGGCGCACGGGGCCGACTTCGCCGGGCAGGCCATCGCGGCCGGGGCTGCGGCGGTGCTCACCGACGAGGCCGGAGCGGACCGGCCGTCGGTGCGTGAGGCGGGCGTCCCGGTGCTGGTGCACCCGGACCCGCGCGGGGTGCTCGGCTCGATGGCCGCCTGGATCTACGGCGAGCCGTCGCTGGAGCTGGCCGTGCTGGGCATCACCGGCACGTCGGGCAAGACCACCACCACCTACCTGGTCGAGTCGGGCCTGCGCGCCGCCGGGCACGTCACCGGCCTGATCGGCACCATCGAGACCCGCATCGCGGGGGAGCGGCTGGCCAGCGCGTTCACCACGCCGGAGGCGCCCGACCTGCAGGCGCTGCTCGCGGTCATGGTCGAGCAGGGTGTCACGCACGTGCCGATGGAGGTCTCCAGCCACGCGCTCGCGCTGGGCCGGGTCAACGGCACCCGGTTCGCGGTCGGCGCGTTCACCAACCTCTCCCAGGACCACCTGGACTTCCACCGCGACATGGAGGAGTACTTCGCGGCCAAGGCGCTGCTGTTCGACGGCCGCTCCACCACCGAGGTGGTGTGCATCGACACCGCCTGGGGACAGGCGCTGGTCACGCCGCACACGATCACCGTGACCACCGAGCCGGGCGTGGACGCGAGCTGGACCGCCACCGACTTCGCCACCACGGCCACCGGCGAGCAGAGCTTCACGCTGCTCTCGCCGTCCGGGCGCACCGCGCGGGCCACGCTGCCGCTGCCGGGCACGTTCAACATCGCCAACGCGCTGCTCGCCGCGGCGATCCTGGAGACGTGCGGCGTCAGCCTGGAGGAGACCGTCACCGGCCTGGCGCACGTCGAGGTGCCGGGCCGGATGGAGCGGGTGTACCTGGGCCAGGACTTCACCGCCGTCGTGGACTACGCCCACAAGCCGGCCGCGGTGGCGCAGGCGCTGGACGCGCTGCGCGCCCGCACCGAGGGCCGGATCATCACGGTCCTGGGCTGCGGCGGCGACCGGGACACCGCGAAGCGCCCGATGATGGGCGAGGCCGCCGCCAGACGCAGCGACGTCCTCATCGTCACCGACGACAACCCGCGGTCGGAGGACCCGGCCGCGATCCGCGCCGCGATGCTGACCGGCGCCCGCGCGGCCGGTCCCGGCTCCGGCGAGGTGCTGGAGATCGGCGACCGGCGTGAGGCGATCGTCCGGGCGGTCGGGCTGGCCCGCGCCGGGGACGTCGTGCTGATCGCGGGGAAGGGCCACGAGACCGGCCAGGAGGCCGCGGGCGTCGTGCACCCCTTCTCCGACCGCGACGAGCTGGCGGCGGCGATCCGGCACCGGCTCGAAGAGAACCAGGAGACCCGTTGATCCCGCTGACCCTGGAGCAGATCGCCGCCGTCACCGGCGGCCGGCTGCACCGCACCGACGGACGCGAGACGGTCACCGGCAGCGTCGAGTTCGACTCGCGCCGCCTCACCCCGGGCGGGCTGTTCGTGGCCCTGCCGGGGGAGAAGGTCGACGGGCACGCCTTCGCCGCCAAGGCGGTGGAGAGCGGCGCCGCCGGGGTGCTGGCCGCCCGCGAGGTGGACGCGCCCGCGGTGATCGTGCCGCCGCTGCCACCCGGCCAGGCGCACGAGCGCGCGCTCGCGCTGGCCGGCGACAAGGACGGCTCCGGCGCCGCCGTGCTGGCCGCCCTGGCGAAACTGGCCCGGCACGTGGTGATCGAGCTGTCCCGCGGCGGGCTCACCGTGGTCGGCGTGACCGGCTCGTCCGGCAAGACCTCCACCAAGGACCTGATCGCGCAGCTGCTCGAGCCGATGGGCCCGACGGTCGCGCCGCCCGGATCGTTCAACAACGAGCTGGGCCACCCGTGGACGGCCCTGCGCGCCGACGCGACCACGCGCCACCTGGTGCTGGAGATGTCCGCCCGCGGACCGGGCCACATCGCCCACCTCGCGGAGATCGCCCCGCCGCGCATCGGTGCCGTGCTCAACGTCGGCAGCGCCCACGTCGGCGAGTTCGGCTCGCGCGAGGGCATCGCCAAGACCAAGGGCGAGCTGGTCGAGGCGCTGCCGTCGGCGGAGCAGGGCGGGGTCGCGGTGCTCAACCTGGACGACCCGCTGGTCGCCGCGATGGCGAGCCGGACCACGGCGCGGATCGTCGGCGTCGGCGAGCACCCGGACGCGCAGGTGCGCGCCGAGGACATCACCCTCGACGAGCAGGCCCGCGCCTCCTTCCGGCTGATCACCCCGGCCGGACAGGCGCCGGTGAAGCTGTCGCTCTACGGCGAGCACCACGTGGGCAACGCGCTGTCGGCCGCCGCCATCGCGCTGGAGCTGGGCGCGAGCGTCGAAGAGGTCGCGCAGCGCCTGTCGGCCGCCCAGCGCCGCTCCGCGCGCCGCATGGAGGTCACCACCAGGGCCGACGGCGTCGTGGTGATGAACGACTCCTACAACGCCAACCCCGAGTCGATGCGCGCCGCGCTCAAGACCCTGGCCTCGGCCAGCCGCGGGAAGCGGTCCTGGGCGGTCCTCGGTGTGATGGGCGAACTCGGTGCCGATAGCGTGTCCGCGCACGACGAGATCGGCCGCCTCGCGGTCCGGCTCAACATCAGCAGGCTCGTGGTGGTCGGGGACGAGGCGGCCGCGATGCACCAGGGCGCCAGCCACGAGGGTTCGTGGGGCGAGGAGTCCGTGCTGGTGCCCGACGCCGACGCCGCGATCGCCCTCCTGCGCGAGCAGCTGGAACCCGGTGACGTCGTGCTGGTGAAGGCTTCGAAGGTCGCCGAGCTCTGGCTCGTCGCTGACGCACTGCTCAAGGAAGGTGTTGCGTGATCAGCATTCTGATCGCGGCCGCGATCGGTCTCCTGGTCTCCATCCTGCTCACGCCCTACCTGATCCGGGTCTTCTCCCGGCAGGGCTTCGGCCAGGAGATCCGCGAGGAGGGCCCGCAGGGCCACAAGTCCAAGCGCGGCACGCCCACGATGGGCGGGGTCGCGATCATCATCGCGATGGTGGTCGGCTACTTCGCCGCGCACCTGATGAACTGGATCGGCTCGGGCAGCTCCGCCGACGACGGCCCGTCGGCGTCCGGCCTGCTCGTGCTGTTCCTCGCGGTGGGCCTGGGCGTGGTCGGGTTCCTCGACGACTTCATCAAGATCCGCAAGCAGCGCAACCTGGGCCTGAACAAGACCGCGAAGCTGGTCGGCCAGCTGGTGGTCGCGGTGGCGTTCGGCATCCTGGCGCTGCAGTTCGCCGACCGCTACGGCCTCACCCCGGCCTCGCGCAACCTCAGCTACGTGCGCGACCTCGCGCTGATCACCTTCCCCGCGGTGATCTTCGTGATCTTCTGCTACGTGGTCATCTCCGGCTGGTCGAACGCGGTGAACTTCACCGACGGCCTGGACGGCCTGGCCGGCGGCACCTCGGCGATGGTACTGGCCACCTACGTGGTGATCGCGTTCTGGCAGGCCCGGCTGTCCTGCGTGGTGACCCCGCAGGCGGCCTGCTACGACGTGCGCGACCCGCTGGACCTCGCGGTGGTCGCGGCCGCCGCGGCCGGCGCGTGCGTCGGGTTCCTGTGGTGGAACGCCGCGCCGGCGAAGATCTTCATGGGCGACACCGGCTCGCTCGCGCTGGGCGGCCTGGTGGCCGGCCTGTCCATCACCACCCGCACCGAGCTGCTCGCCATTGTCATCGGCGGCCTGTTCATGGTCGAGATGATCTCGGTGGTGCTGCAGATCGCGGTGTTCCGCACGACGCGGCGGCGCCTGTTCCGGATGGCCCCGTTCCACCACCACTTCGAGCTGGCGGGCTGGGCCGAGACGACGGTGATCATCCGGTTCTGGCTGCTCGCCGCCATCTGCTGCATGTTCGGCCTCGGCCTCTTCTACTCCGAACAGCTGGGCGCGGGAGGCTGACAATGGTCGGAAGCGGTCTGCGTAGCGGTGCGGGTGGCGGAACCTCAGAAACCCCCTCGCTCCGGGATCGCCTCCTCATGAATGCCAATTCACCACGTCGGCGCTGTCCTCGCGAGGGGGCTCCTGAGAACCCGCGGCGGTGCCGGCTGACGGCCCACCCCGCGCGGCTCCGCCGCGCAGAAAGCGAGTGATGGTGTTCGCCGGACGCAACGTGCTCGTCGCCGGCGCCGGGGTCACCGGGCGCGCGGCGGTGCGGGCCCTGACCGAGCGCGGCGCCCGGGTGACGGTGACCGACGGCAACGCCGAGCGGCTGGCCGAGCTGGACGGCCTGGGCGCCGAGCTGGTGCCCGGCCTGGCCGAACCCCCGGCCGGGACCGACCTGGTGGTCACCAGCCCCGGCTGGCGGCCGACCGCGCCGCTGCTGGTCGCCTCGGCCGCGGCCGGGATCGAGGTGATCGGCGACGTCGAGCTGGCCTGGCGCGCCTCCCGGGACCTCCCGAACCCGGCCACCTGGCTCGCGGTCACCGGCACCAACGGCAAGACCACCACGGTCGGCATGCTGGAGTCGATGCTGCGCGCGGGCGGGGCGCACGCGCTGGCCTGCGGCAACATCGGCCTGCCCGTGCTGGACGCGGTGTTCTCCGGCTACGAGGTGCTGGCGGTGGAGCTGTCCAGCTTCCAGCTGCACTGGTCCTCGACGCTGGCGCCGCACGCCTCGGTGGTGCTCAACCTCGCCGAGGACCACCTGGACTGGCACGGCTCGATGGAGTCCTACGCGGCCGCCAAGGGCACCATCCACGCGCACTCCTCGGTGGTCGTGCACAACGCCGACGACCCGTGGTCGGTGCGGCTGGCCGGCGAGTACGCGCCCGCCGGGGCCAAGCGGGTCGGGTTCCGCCTGGACACCCCGCGCCCCGGTGAGCTGGGCCTGGTCGAGGACCTGCTGATCGACCGCGCCTACGGCCCGGACCCGCAGCACTCCGCCGACGAGCTGATCTCGGTGAGCGAGGTGCGCCCGGCCGGCCCGCACAACCTCGCCAACGCCCTGGCCGCGGCCGCGCTGGCCCGCGCGTACGGCATCGACCCCGCTGGGGTCGCCAAGGGCCTGCGCGAGTTCCAGCCGGGCGCGCACCGCGCGGTCGAGGTGGGCGAGTTCGGCGGCGTCCGCTACGTCGACGACTCCAAGGCCACCAACCCGCACGCCGCCGCCGGGTCGCTGCTCGCGCACTCCAGCGTGGTGTGGATCGCCGGCGGGCAGCTCAAGGGCGCCGCGGTCGACGAGCTGGTCGAGGTGGTCGCCGGACGCCTGCGCGGCGCGGTGCTGATGGGCGCCGTCGCCCCGGTGATCGCCGCCGCTCTCGCGCGACACGCGCCCGATGTCCCCGTCCATCGGGTCGCTTCGGGTGACGATGAGGCCATGAACGAGGCGGTCTCGGTGGCCAGCGACCTGGCCCGGCCCGGTGACGTGGTGCTGCTGGCGCCCGCCGGGGCGTCCCTGGACATGTTCCGCAACTACGCCCATCGGGGCGACGCCTTCGCCGACGCGGTCCTGGCCCGTGCGACGGGGTCTGCCGATGACGGTCGTTGAGGAGCCGGACCAGAAGCAGGACCGCGAGCCGCGCAGGCGGGACCGGGGC
The DNA here is from genome assembly GCF_003385175.1 of Amycolatopsis ruanii. NCBI lineage: Bacteria > Bacillati > Actinomycetota > Actinomycetes > Pseudonocardiales > Pseudonocardiaceae > Amycolatopsis > Amycolatopsis ruanii. Next base: position 46,395 of record NZ_PQHY01000042.1, on the reverse strand, counting down.
GACCGGCAGAGCCCGGCGCGCGCCACGTTCACCGCGCTGACCGCGTGGCTGTCGCGCCCGCTCGCCGACTTCCACCTGGTGCTGGCCCTGACCGGCCTGCTCACCTCGATCGGCATCGTGATGGTGCTGTCGGCGTCCTCGGTCGCCTCGGTCGACCCGGACACCGGCTCCGGCGTGTACGCGCTGTTCAAGAAGCACCTGATCTTCGTGCTCACCGGGTCGGTGGTGTTCTGGGTGGCGCTGCGGATGCCGCTGAAGCGGACCCGCGCGCTGTCCTCGATGGCCGTGCTGGTGTGCCTGGTGATGCTGGCGCTGGTGCTGACGCCGCTCGGGTCGGCGGGCGGTGGCGCCCAGCGGTGGTTCGCCCTCGGTGGCTTCTCGGTGCAGCCGGTCGAGTTCACCAAGGTCGCCTTCGCGTTGTGGGGCGCGCACGTGCTGGTCACCAAGTACCACGTGCTGCACCAGTGGCGGCACCTGATGGTGCCGGTGGTGCCGGTCGCGCTGCTGATGTTCGCGCTGGTCATGGCCCAGCCGAACCTGTCCGGCACGATCACGCTCGGCGTGGTGCTGATGTCGCTGCTGTGGTTCGCCGGCGCGCCGAAACGGCTGTTCGCGGTGATCCTCGCCGGTGGCATCGCCGGGGCCGTGGTGCTGGCGCTGACCGCGTCCTACCGCATGTCGCGGGTGATGTCGTTCCTCTCGCCCGGCTCGGACACCAGCGGCGCCGCCTACCAGGCCACGCAGGCCAAGTACGCGCTGGCCGACGGCGGGCTGTTCGGCAAGGGGCTCGGGCAGGGCCCGTCGAAGTGGTCCTACCTGCCGAACGTGCAGAACGACTTCATCTTCGCGGTGATCGGCGAGGAGCTGGGCTTCATCGGCTGCATCGTGGTGATCGGCCTGTTCGTCGGGCTCGCCATCGTGGGCCTGCGCATCGCCATGCGTAACCTGGACCCGTGGATCCGGATCACCTCCGGCACGCTCACGGTGTTCACGGTGTCCCAGGCCGGGATCAACATCGGGTACGTCGTCGGGCTGCTGCCGGTCACCGGCGTGACGCTGCCGCTGATCTCGGCGGGCGGCACGTCGATCTGGGTCACCATGTTCCTGATGGGCCTGCTGGCCAACGCCGCCCGGCACGAGCCGGAGTCGGTGGCGGCGCTGCGGTCGCAGGGACCGGGTAAGTTCGGCCGTCTCCTGCGCCTGCCGGCGCCCGAGGTGTACCGGCCGCCGACGCGGCGGCGGGGCAGCGGCCGTGCGGCACCCCGCGGGGACCGGCCCTCGGCCCGCGGGGCACGATCGGCGCAGGCGCCCGAGCGCCGGCGCGCGGCGCCGGGCAGACGGGGAAGTTCAGTGCGGAGAGGGACGTAGGATCAAGTGAGCAAGGCGGTTACCGGCGTGGCTCCCACCGTGGTGGTGGCGGGCGGCGGCACGGCCGGACACATCGAACCCGCGCTGGCGCTGGCCGACGCCGTGCGGCGGCTGCGGCCGGACGCCACGGTGGTCGCGCTGGGCACGTCCCGGGGGCTGGAGAACAAGCTGGTCCCGGCGCGCGGCTACCCGCTGGAGCTGATCCCGCCGGTGCCGCTGCCGCGCAAGCCGACCACCGACCTGCTGCGGCTGCCGCTGAAGATCCGGGACTCGGTCAAGCAGACCCGCGAGATCCTGGACCGGGTCGGCGCGGACGTCGTGGTCGGGTTCGGCGGGTACGTGTCGCTGCCGGCCTACTTCGCCGCGCGCGGCCGCGTGCCGATCGTGGTGCACGAGGCCAACCAGTCGCCGGGCCTGGCCAACCGCGTCGGGGCGCGCTTCGCGAAGCGGGTCGCGGTCGCGGTGCCCGGCACGCCCCTGCCGGGCGCGGAGGTCGTCGGCATCCCGCTGCGGCGCTCGATCACCTCGCTGGACCGGGCGGCGCTGCGGGCGGAGGCCCGGGCGCACTTCGGGCTCGACCCGGACGCGCCGACGCTGCTGGTGTTCGGCGGTTCGCAGGGTGCCCAGTCGATCAACAACGCGGTGTCCGGCGCGGCCAAGGAGCTGGCCGACGCCGGGATCGGCGTGCTGCACGCGCACGGGCCGAAGAACAGCCTGGTGGTGCAGGAGTTCCCGGGCCGCCCGGCGTACGTGCCGGTGCCCTACCTGGAGCGGATGGACCTGGCCTACGCGGCGGCCGACGTGGTGCTGTGCCGGTCGGGCGCGATGACCGTGGCCGAGGTGTCCGCGGTCGGGCTGCCCGCGGTGTTCGTGCCGCTGCCGCACGGCAACGGCGAGCAGGCGATCAACGCCCGGCCCGCGGTCGACGCCGGCGCGGCGCTGATGGTCCAGGACGCGGACCTGAGCCCGGCCAAGGTCGCCGAGCTGGTGATCCCGCTGGTCACCGACCCCGCCCGGGTTACGAAGATGGGGGCCGCGGCGGTCGGGCTGGGCCACCGCGAGGCCGACGAGGTGCTGGCGCGCATCGTCCTGGAGGTGTGCGGCAAATGAGCGAAGTCCCCGCCGAGCTGGGCCGGGCCCACCTGATCGGGATCGGCGGTGCCGGCATGAGCGGCATCGCGCGGATCCTGCTGGCGCGCGGCGCCCGGGTGTCGGGTTCGGACGCCAAGGACTCCCGCGCGTTCCTGACGCTGCGCGCGCAGGGCGCCGAGATCGGCATCGGGCAGCGCCCGGAGAACCTGGACGCGCTGCCCGGCGGCCCGTCCGCGGTGGTGGTGTCGACCGCGATCAAGGAGAGCAACCCGGAGCTGGTGGCCGCCCGCGAGCGCGGCATCCCGGTGCTGCACCGGGCGCAGGCGCTCGCGCTGCTGATGGCCGGGCACCGGGTGGCCTGCATCGCCGGCACCCACGGCAAGACCTCGACCACGTCGATGCTCACGGTCGCGCTGCAGCACTGCCGGCTGGACCCGTCGTTCGCGATCGGTGGTGACCTCAACGAGTCCGGCGCGAACGCGCACCACGGCGAGGGCGGGGTGTTCGTCGCCGAGGCCGACGAGAGCGACGGCTCGTTCCTGAGCTACTCGCCGTCGGTGGCGGTGGTGACCAACGTCGAGCCGGACCACCTGGACCACCACGGCACCGCCGAGGCCTACACCGCGGTGTTCACGCAGTTCACCCGCCGGATCGAGCCGGGCGGCCTGCTGATCGTGTGCGCCGACGACGAGGCCGCGAACGCGCTGGGCGACCACGCCGCGGCCGAGGGCGTGCGGGTGCGCCGCTACGGCCGCTCGGTGACCGGCGCCGGGGACGCGAAGGTGCTGGACTACCGGCCCGCCGACGGCGGCGGGGTCATCCGGATCGCGCTGGACGGCGCCGAGACCGACGTGCGGGTCGCGGTGCCGGGCGAGCACATGGCCTTCAACGCCGTCGCCGCGGTGCTGGCCGGCCTGGAGCTGGGCGCGCCGCTGGGCGGGCTGGCCGAGGGGCTGGCCGCGTTCGGCGGGGTGCGGCGGCGGTTCGAGTTCAAGGGCCGCGCCGCCGACGTGCGGGTCTACGACGACTACGCCCACCACCCGACGGAGGTCGCCGCGCAGCTGCGGGCGGTGCGGCACGCGGCGGGCGGGGGCCGGGTGGTCGTGGTGTTCCAGCCGCACCTGTACTCGCGCACGAAGCTGTTCGCCGCGGAGTTCGCCGACGCGCTCGGGCTGGCCGACGAGGTCGTGCTGCTGGACGTGTACGGCGCGCGGGAGGAGCCGGAGCCGGGCGTCAGCGGCGCGCTGATCGCGGAGCGGATCACCGGGGCGGGGGTGCACTACGAGCCGGCGTTCGACCGGGCCGTGACGCTGGCCGCCGACCTGGTCAAGCCCGGGGACCTGCTGGTCACCATGGGCGCGGGCGACGTGACCCAGCTGGGGCCGGAGATCCTGGCGGAGCTGGACCGGCGGGCCGGGGGCTAGGTGGCGACGCGAGCGCGGAGCGACGAGCGCAGCCGGCCGTCCACGCGGCGGTCGTCGTCGGCGGTGCGCAGCCGCCGGGGACGGCGCCCGCTGACCGCCCGGCGGCGCACCGGCACGGGCGTCTCGCGGCGCCGCGCGTTGCGGCGCCGGTGGGTGGCGACGCTGAGCGTGCTGACGGTGCTCGGGCTCGGGTACGTCGTGATGTTCACGTCGCTGCTGGGGGTACGTTCGGTGGAGGTGCACGGCGCGCACAGCGTGCCGGGGGACCAGATCCTGGCCGCGGCGGCGGTGCCCGATCTGAAACCGATGCTGCTGCTGGACACCGACGAGATCGCCGCCCGCGTCACGGCGATCCCCGGAGTGGCCACTGTGGACGTCTCCCGGTCGTGGCCCTCCACTGTGGACATCACGGTGACGGAGCGGTCGCCGATCGGGTTCGTGGCCGGCCGGGACGGCTTCCACCTGGTCGATTCCGGCGGCCTGGACTACAAGACGGTGCAGAACAAGCCGGAGCGCCTGCCGGAGCTGCAGGTGGCGGTGGTGTCGCCGGAGGACGCGGTGACGCGGTCGGTGGTCGCGGTGCTCGCGACGGTGCCGGAGCCGCTGAAGGGCCAGATCGCCGTGGTGCGGGCCGGCACCCCGGGCGGCGTGGAGTTCACGCTGACCACGGGCAAGACGGTCCGCTGGGGCGACGCGTCGAACGCCGAGCGCAAGGCCAGGGTGCTGGGCGTCCTCCTGACACGCGAGGGCCGGATCTACGACGTGGCGAGCCCCGAGCTGCCGACGGTCTCCTGAGGACGGAGACACCGGCGGGGACGCTGTGCGAAGCTGTGCGCATGATCAGGACGGAACCGCCCTTCGACGGCGGCGAGCGCGAGCAGCTGACCGCCTTCCTGGACTTCCTGCGCGAGGCCGTCGTGCTCAAGTGCGCGGGCCTGACCGACGAACAGGCCCGCCGCAGCCTGGTCCCGAGCGAGCTGACCACGATCGCCGGCCTGGTCGGCCACCTGACCTACGTGGAGCACTACTGGTTCGAGGCGGTGCTCGCCGGCCGTCCCAACCGGTGGGCGGAGAAGCTGGCGGACGACCGCGACGCCGACTTCCGCGAGGCGCTCACGGTCCCGCTCGCGGACCTGGTGGCCGCCTACCGCGCGCAGTGCGCCACCAGCCGCGAGATCGCGGCGGAGCTGGCGCCGGACACCCTGGTGTCCTTCAAGGACGGTTCGGTCAACCTCCGCTACGTGCTGATCCACATGGTGGAGGAGACCGGGCGGCACGCCGGGCACCTGGATCTGCTGCGTGAGCTGACCGACGGCCGGACCGGCGAATGAGGCGTCCGGCGCGGTGATTTTGCAACGCCACGGACGACACGCGGCGTGGCTACTGGATTCCGCTTCGCCGGATCCCTACCTTCGGCGGACGGAGCGGGGAGTTGACATAACTCTGAACCTTGAGTTTAGGTTGAGGGTTTTTCGCTCCCGGCGAGCGGTACGAGGAATCACGATAGGAAGGCGGACCCGATGACGCCCCCGCACAACTACCTCGCGGTGATCAAGGTCGTCGGCATCGGCGGTGGTGGCGTGAACGCCGTCAACCGCATGATCGAGGTCGGCCTCAAGGGTGTCGAGTTCATCGCGATCAACACGGACGCGCAGGCGCTGCTGATGTCCGACGCGGATGTCAAGCTCGACATCGGCCGCGAGCTGACCCGCGGCCTGGGCGCCGGCGCGAACCCCGAGGTGGGGCACAAGGCCGCCGAGGACCACCGCGAGGAGATCGAGGAGGTGCTCAAGGGCGCCGACATGGTCTTCGTGACCGCGGGGGAGGGCGGCGGCACCGGCACCGGCGGCGCGCCGGTGGTCGCCTCGATCGCGCGCAAGCTCGGCGCGCTCACGATCGGCGTGGTGACCCGGCCGTTCACCTTCGAGGGCAAGCGCCGCGGCAAGCAGGCCGAGGACGGCATCCAGGCGCTGCGCAACGAGTGCGACACCCTCATCGTCATCCCCAACGACCGGCTGCTGCAGCTCGGCGACATCGGCGTCAGCCTGATGGACGCGTTCCGCTCCGCCGACGAGGTCCTGCTCTCCGGTGTCCAGGGCATCACCGACCTGATCACCACGCCGGGTCTGATCAACCTGGACTTCGCCGACGTGAAGAGCGTGATGTCCGGCGCGGGCAGCGCGCTGATGGGCATCGGCTCCGCGCGCGGCGAGGGCCGGGCGGTGCAGGCCGCGGAGAAGGCGATCAACTCGCCGCTGCTGGAGGCTTCGATGGAGGGCGCGCACGGCGCGCTGCTGTCCATCGCGGGCGGCTCCGATCTCGGCCTGTTCGAGATCAACGAGGCCGCCTCGCTGGTGCAGGAGGCCGCGCACCCCGAGGCGAACATCATCTTCGGGACGATCATCGACGACTCCCTCGGCGACGAGGTGCGCGTGACGGTGATCGCGGCCGGGTTCGACTCCGGCTCGCCCACCCACAAGAAGCTCGAGCCGCCCGCCGTGGGCACCCGCTCGACGACGGCGTCCGCCGAGGCCGGGCAGGTCCGCCAGCCGGCGCCCCCGGCAGCGACGCCGCCCGCCCCGCCCGCCGGTGGGGGCTTCCCGGTCACGCCGCCGCGGACGCCGCCGTCGGGCACCAGCTACGGCACGCCGCCCAGCGGGCTGCCGCAGCCCGGTGGCGGCAGCCGCAGCTACCCGGCGCCGCGCACGAGCACCAGCCAGGGCAGCCTGCCCAGCCGGGCCGTCCCGGTCACCGACGACCCGTCCGACGACGACGTGGACGTCCCGCCCTTCATGCGGCGCTGACCCCGCGCCGGGCCTGACCCGCGGTCAGGCCCGGTGGTGCTGTTCGAGTTCGTCGATGGCGCGGGACAGCGTCCAGCGTTCGTCCTCGGACAGCTCCCACGGCAGGTGGTCCCGCAGCGCGGCGTCGAGCCGCTCGGCGACCACGACCTCCAGGATGTCCGGCACCCCGGCGCCCATCAGCAGCTCGGCCAGCGGCACCGACCAGTGGGGGTGCGGGAACCGCGCCGCGTGGCGGCTGGCGCGCGCCTCCTGCCAGATCCGCCGCGTCGCCTCGGGCCCGTCGAACCGCACGGCGTCCTGCAACAACCGGCACCAGCCGAGGTCGGCCATGTCCATCGCCCCGCTGAACTCGCCCCAGAGGTCGGCCTCGCCGACCTCGCGGAACAACACCAGCGCTCCGGCTCGGTCGCCCGCCGCGTAGCGCGCGTCCGCCTCGTCCAGCTTGGCCTTGAGGCGCTGGCCCGCGGTCGCGCCGTGCTTCGCGAGGTACTCCTCGCGGTCGCGGGCGAGATGGGCGACCTCCGGCACCCGGCGGGTGACCTCCCACAGGTCCTCCGCCTCCTCGTCCGGGACGCCGTGCTCCAGCGCCCTCTCGAGCAGGGCGATCGCGCGGTCGTTGTGCTCGGCCATCTCCCCGGAGGAGAGGAATCCGATGTCGTCCAGGTGGCCGTAGGCGCCGGCGAGCGCGAACGCGCCCCGCACCGCCGGGTCCACCTCGTCCAGGCGCTCGTCCACGGCTTCGGCGATGCGGGTCCACTTCTCCTGGCCGGGCGGGGTGAACAGCGCGGCCAGCTCCGGCGGCAGCTTCCCGGAGGTGGCCAGCGCGCGGACGCTCGGGGGCACGGGTGGCAGATCCATGGCGGTGAGACCGGCCGAGCACGGTGTCCGGTTCCCAGTAGGCTCAGGGCAAACCAGGCGAGTGGAGGTAGTGGGACTTGCGCATCCGTCGGGTGGTCACGACCAGGGCGGGTGGCGTTTCGGCGCCGCCGTACGACACGTTCAACCTCGGTGACCACGTCGGTGACGATCCGGCCGCCGTCGCGGCCAACCGCAAGCGGCTGGGTACCGAGCTGGGTGTCGAGCGGGTCGCCTGGATGGAGCAGGTGCACGGCCGCACGGTCACCGTCGTCGACGGCAGCGAGACCGCGCCCGCCGAGGCCACCGACGCGCTCGTGACGAAGACCCCCGGCCTGCCCGTCGCCGTGCTCGTCGCCGACTGCGTGCCGGTCCTGCTCGGCGACCCGGAGAGCGGGGTCGTGGCCGCGGTGCACGCCGGCCGCGTCGGCGCCCGCGTCGGGGTGCTGCCCGCCGCGCTGGAGGCGATGGTCGCGGCCGGCGCCGAGATGGGCCGCATCGAAGTCCTGCTCGGCCCGGCGATCTGCGGCGAGTGCTACGAGGTGCCCGCCGGGATGGCCGCCGACGTCGACCAGCACCTGCCCGGCAGCGCGACCCGCACCCGCACCGGCAAGCCCGGTCTGGACCTGCGCGCCGGCCTGTGGCGCCAGCTCGCCGAGGCCGGGGTCGGCAAGGTCGGCGTCGACCCGCGCTGCACCGCCGAGGACCCCACGCTGTTCAGCTACCGGCGCGACGGCACCACCGGCCGCATCGCCGCGCTGACCTGGGCCGAGCCGGAATGAGCGACGAGCAGCGACGGGAGGGGATCGCCAAGGCGCTCGAAGCCGTCGAGGCGCGCGTCGCGCAGGCGTGCGCGGCGGCCGGGCGGCCACGGGCGCAGGTGCGTCTGCTCGCCGTCACCAAGACCTTCCCCGCCACCGACGCGGCCCTGCTCACCGACCTCGGCCAGACCGACCTCGCGGAGAACCGCGACCAGGAGGCCGGCGCCAAGGCGGCCGAGGTGCGCGTGCTGCGGCCGGAGGCGCGGCCGCGCTGGCACATGATCGGGCGGCTGCAGCGCAACAAGGCGCGCTCGGTGGTGCGGTGGGCCGACGAGGTCCAGTCGGTCGACTCGATCCGGCTCGCCGACGCGCTCGCCAAGGCGCTGCGCAACGCGCACGAAGCGGGGGAGCGGTCCGGGCCGCTGGACGTCCTGATCCAGGCCAGCCTCGACGACGATCCGTCACGAGGCGGCTGTCCGCTCCCTCGGCTGGGTGAGCTGGCCGATCACATCGCCGGGCTGGACGGGCTGCGGCTGCGCGGCCTGATGGCGGTCGCGCCGCTCGGCGCGGACCCCGCGCCGGCCTTCGCGCGCCTGGCCGGAGCGGCCGATGACCTCCGCCGGAACCACCCGGAGGCGGTCGAGCTGTCCGCCGGGATGAGTGGTGATCTGGAACCCGCCATCGCGCACGGTTCGACATGTGTGCGTGTCGGAACCGCGTTGCTCGGCGCCCGCGGTTTAGCCTCGCCGTAGCGAGATCACCCGGAAGTGAGCGATCGCGTCCGGGTAGTCAGGTGAGGGAGCGGCTAGGGAGAGGCATGAGCGCGCTGCAGAAGCTGAAGGCCTACTTCGGCATGATCCCGGCCGACAGTGACGGTTACGACGGCTACGACTCCTACGAGGCCGCCGACCGGTACGACGACGACTACCGGCGCGACTACGCCGACGAAGCCTACGACGGCTTCGACGAGGAGCCGCCGCCGCGTGCCCGCCGACGGTACCGCGACGGGTCCGGCTACGACGAGGAGGGCCCGCTCCGCGCGCGGCCACGGGCGCCGGAGCCGCCGGTGCACGGCGCGCTGGCGGTCGAGCGGCAGCCGGAGCCGGTGGCGCGGCTGCGGCCGGTACCGGAGCCGGCCCGGGCGTCCGCGCGGGACGCGCTGGGGCGGATCACCACGCTGCACCCCACGAGCTACGTCGAGGCGCGGGGGATCGGCGAGGCGTACCGCGAGGGCATCCCGGTGATCATCAACCTGACCCAGATGGAGAACGCGGACGCCAAGCGTCTCGTGGACTTCGCGGCCGGGCTGGCGTTCGCGCTGCGCGGCTCGATGGACAAGATCACCAGCAAGGTGTTCCTCCTCTCGCCGCCGGACGTGGAGGTGACCGCGGAGGAACGCCGCCGGATCGCCGAGGGCGGGCTGTTCCTCCGTCACTGAGGGCGACCACCCGGTCCGGAAAATGACCCGGAACAGGGTGATGGCCCAACTACTATTCGTAGCAATTTAGGCCGAACGGGTGAAACCGTTGGCTAAATCACAGTTCGATTACGTGACCCGGACAGACCGGGTGTTCCGGGTGCTCCCGGGGTCACGGTGATGTGGCAGAGTGGTGTTCGTGGATGCGGTCCGGCTAGTCCTCTACTACGTGCTGTTCGTCTTTTGGCTGCTGCTCACAGCACGTGTCGTGGTGGAGCTCGTGCGTGCCTTCGCACGGGATTGGCGCCCCGCCGGTGGGGTTGCGGTGACGCTGGAGACCATCTACACAGTGACCGATCCTCCGGTCCGCGTGGTGCGGAGGATCATTCCGATGGTTCGCATTGGCGGCGTCGGACTGGACTTATCGATTATGGTGCTGCTGTTGGTTGTGTTCATACTGATGCAACTGGCGCTTCCTGGGTGACTTCGGGGGAACCCAGGTGTCGGAGCAGGCCATGGAGTGCGTGAGGTGATCTGATGTCGTTGACCCCCGCTGACGTGCATAACGTCGCGTTCAGCAAGCCACCCATCGGCAAGCGGGGCTACAACGAGGACGAGGTGGACGCGTTCCTCGACCTGGTGGAGACCGAGCTCGCGCGGCTCATCGAGGACAACAACGAGCTGCGCCAGCAGGTCGAGCAGCTCGACGCCGAGCTCGAAGGCACCCGTGCCGACCTCGAGGCCGCCCGCGCCGGAGCCGGACCGCAGGAGCGCCGCCTGGCGCCCGTGCCGCCGCCCTCGGCCGCCGAGCAGACCCAGGCCCACCCGATGTCGGACGGCGGCGAGCCGAACGTCCAGGCGGCGAAGGTCCTCGGCCTGGCCCAGGAGATGGCCGACCGGCTGACCGCCGAGGCCAAGACCGAGTCCGACGGCATGCTGGCCGAGGCTCGCGCGAAGTCCGAGCAGCTGCTCTCCGACGCCCGCACCAAGGCCGACTCGATGGTCAACGAGGCGCGCACGCGAGCGGAGAACATGCTCAACGACGCCCGCACCCGCGCCGAGACGCTGGAGCGGCAGGCGCGCGACAAGGCGACGACCATGGAGCGCGAGGCGCAGCGCAAGTACACCGAGACCATGAACACGATGAACAGCGAGAAGACCGCGCTGGGCAAGAAGATCGAGGAACTGCGCACCATCGAGCGCGAATACCGCACGCGGCTGCGCGGGTTCCTGGAGTCCCAGCTGCGCGAGCTCGACGATCGTGGTTCCGCCGCGCCCGCGTCGGCGTCCTCGAACTCGGGACAGGCGAGCGCGGGATCGGGCAGCGGCCAGGGCTACTCGTTCGGTCCCCGCGCCGAGGCCGGCTGAGCTTCCCGGTGACGGTTCCGGCACTCCGCGTGGGAGGGTCGGAACCGTTCCGGGCGTGGTTCGTGTTGTAATTCACCGTGCTCTTCATCGTTCTGATCCTGGTTCTGGCCGCGCTGGGGCTGCTGATCGCGGCGTTGGTCACGGCGAACTCGCTGTGGGCGTGGATCTCGATCGGCCTGTCGGTCGCCGCCGGGCTGCTGCTGGTGGCCGACTTCGTGCGGCGCCGGGTGGCCCGTCGCCGCGCGGCCGCCGCGCTGGTGGCGGAACCGGATGAGGAGCCCGCGGCGGAGTCGTCGGCCGCCGCGGTGGACGAGGAGCCGTCGGCCGCCGAGGTCGCGGAGGACGCGGAGAAGCCGGCCGGGGAGCCGTCGACGGCGGACGCCGCGGTGGACGAGGCGCCGGTGGACCAGACCGCGCTGCTGCCGACCGCCGGTGAGCTGGTCGGCACTGCCGAGGAGGGCGAGCCGGGCGAGGAGCCCACGGCCCCGGCGGACGCGGAGATCGTGGACGAGCTGGACGCCGAGGTCGTGGTCGTGGACGAGCACCCGCGCTACCACCTGACGGACTGCGGCTGGCTCGCCGACCGCGACACGATCCCGATCTCCGTGAAGGAGGCCCGGGACCTCGGGTTCACGCCGTGCGCCCGCTGCACCCCCGACGCCCACCTGGCCGAGGCCCACCGCGCCAAGGCCTGAGGGAGGCTCACCGCGCGAAGGCCTGAGGCGCCTCCGGCCGAGGCCCACCGCGCGAAGGCCTGACGCTCACGCCATCCGCACGCCGAGGAGATCGGCGAGCGCGGTGGTGCCCGTGCTGGGTCAGCCGTGCCCGGGCCGGTGCCGCGTCACCCAGCCCTGCTTCAGGAACACGCGCCGCGAGCGCGGCGTCCAGTGCGCCCGCTGCACCCCCGACGCCCACCTGGCCGAGGCCCACCGCGCGAAGGCCTGACGCACCTCCGGCCGAGCCGCCCCCGAAACCAGGATCCGAGCCCACGCGGCCCGATTTCCCCGAGGCGCTGCCGCGGCTTCAGCCGGCGACACGCACTCCCAGCCGTCCGGCGAGTGCGTCCGCTCCCGTGTCGGTCAGCCGGAGTGCCCGGTGCCCGGGCCGGTGCCGCGTCACCCAGCCCTGCTCCAGGAACCGCGCCGCGAGCGCCGCGCCCAGTCCGCCCGCCAGGTGGTGCCGCTGCTCGGACCAGTCCAGGCAGAACTTCAGCAACGGCCGCCGCCCGCGGGCGGCGTCCACGGCGTCCACGTCCAGCCCGAGCAGCGCCAGCACCTCCGGCGCCTCCGGCCCCAGGGCGTAGGGGTGCTCGGCCAGCGGCTGGGACAGCGCGTCGCCCGGGCGGCGGCTCGTGCCGGGGACACCGTCCGTCGTGACCAGCGCCCCGCGCTCCACCAGCGCCGCCGTCACCGAGACGCCCAGCCGCCCGGCGACGTGGTCGTAACAGGTCCGGGCGAACCGCAGCGCCCGCGCCCGCGTCCCCGATCGCAGCGAGGTGACCGGCCGGGCGGGGGAGAAGCGGGCGAGCGTTTCGAGGATCTCGACGGCGTCCGGCCGCAGCCGGTAGAAGCGGTGCCGCCCGGACCGCTCCGCCTCGACGAGCCCCGCCTCCCGCAGCTTCGCCAAATGCGCACTGACCCCCGGCGCGGACAACCCGGCCTCGGCCGCGAGCACGGACGCCGCGAGAGCCCGCCCGTCGGCCAGTGCCGTGAGCACCCGCACCCGGGCCGGATCCGCGAACAGTGCCGCGGTGCGCGCGATGTCGGCGTCCCCTCCACTCATGGCTCCAGCATGCCGCGCCGACACTTCCACCGGCGCCGAAGCGTCCCGGCACACTTCCACCCACCCGGAAACGAATCCGGGGTCTCCTGGACCCATGCCCGACAAGCGTTCCGCCGTCCTGCTCACCCAGTGCGCCGGCATGTTCCTGGTCCAGCTCGACGTCACCGTGGTCAACGTCGCCCTGCCGAGCATCGGCGCCCGCTTCCACGCCGGCGTTCCCGCGCTCCAGTGGATCGTCGACGGCTACACCGTCGTGCTCGCCGCGCTGCTGCTGTCCGGCGGGGCACTCGGCGACGTGCTCGGCCACCGCCGGGTCGTGCTCGCCGGCCTGGGGATCTTCGGCCTCGCCTCCGCCGGGTGCGCCCTGGCGCCGGACAGCGCGACCCTGATCGCCGCCCGCGTGGCCCAAGGCGCCGGGGCCGCGCTGCTGCTGCCCGGGACGCTGGCGGTGATCACCCGCACCTTCCCCGGCCGCCACGAACAGGCCCGCGCGCTCGGCGTCTGGGCCGGCGTCTCCGCGCTGGCACTGGCCGCCGGCCCGCTGCTGGGCGGGCTGCTGGTCACGGCCACCGGCTGGCGCTCGCTGTTCTGGATCAACGTGCCGCTGACCGCGCTGGCCGCCGCCGGCACCCTGCTCGTCCCGGCGGATCCGCCCACCACCGGCCGCGTGGACGTCAAGGGCGTCCTCACCGGCGCCACCGCCCTCGCCGCCCTGGTCTACGCGGTCATCGAGTCCAGCATCCCGGCCGCCGTCCTCGGTGTCGCCGCCGCCGCGGCGTTCCTCGCCGCCGAACGCACCGGCCCGGCGCCGATGCTGCCGCTGACCCTGCTGCGGTCACGCACCTTCGCCGCGGCCAACGTCGTCGCCGGCGCGATGAACTTCGCCGGCCTCGGCACGATCCTGCTCGCCACCCTCTACCTGCAGGGCGTCCACCACGCCGGCCCGCTGACCGCCGCGCTGGCGATGCTGCCCGGATTCCTGCCGCTGTCGCTGCTCGCCCCGGTCACCGGGCGGCTCACCGCGCGGTTCGGCCCGCGGCCGGTCATGATCGCCGGGCTGCTCACCGGCGCGACCGGCCTGCTCGGCCTGCTGCGCGTCACCGGGCACAGCACGATCGCCGGCTCGTTCCTGCCCGCGTTCGCCCTGTTCGGCGTGGGACTGGGCCTGCTGACCGCGGCCGTCGTCGCCGCGGCGGTCGGCGGCGTCCCGGCCGGCCGGGCCGGCATCGCCAGCGGCGTCAACAACACCGCGCGCCAGGCCTGCGGCGCGCTCGGCATCGCCACGTTCGGCGCCATCGCGGGCAGCCCGGCCCAGCCCGCGGCGTTCCTGCACGGGCTGCACGCCGCCGCGGTGCTGGGCGCCGGGATGTGGCTGGCCGCGGCCGTCCTCACCGCCGTCGCCGTCGGCCGACCCTGAGCGAAACCGGCTTGCGGGAGGCGGCTAACCTGGACGGACACGGCGTCGATCCGGCCATCACCGGGGAGCCTCCGGAAGAACGGGACCGGGTGGTCCTCAGTAGAACCGGACGGGTACGGCCCGTCACAGCCGTCAACGAAGAGGCCTGCTCGGTGAGCGGGCAAACGGGGTGGTACCGCGGAAGCGCGCTCAGGTGGCGCCTTTTCGTCCCCGTGCTGGATCCGCCGAGGATCCGCCACGAGAGCGACGAGCACCCGCGAGGAGCGCACCGATGTACCCGAAGGCTCAGCTCGGCGACGGCCCGGCCGGCCAGGTCCCGTCCCAGCCGTCCTTCCCGGCGCTGGAGAACAGCGTGCTGGCCTACTGGGAGTCCGACCGGACCTTCCAGGCCACCATCGACGCGCGCGAACCGGGGACGAACGGCAGCAACGAGTACGTCTTCTACGACGGCCCGCCGTTCGCCAACGGCCTGCCGCACTACGGCCACCTCCTGACCGGTTACGTCAAGGACATCGTGCCGCGGTACCAGACCATGCGCGGCCGCCGCGTCGAGCGCCGCTTCGGCTGGGACACCCACGGCCTGCCCGCCGAGCTGGAGGCCGAGCGGCAGCTCGGGATCACCGACAAGTCGCAGATCGACGAGATGGGCATCGCCGCGTTCAACGACGCGTGCCGCGAATCCGTCCTGCGCTACACGAACGAGTGGCGCGACTACGTCACCCGCCAGGCCCGCTGGGTCGACTTCGAGCACGACTACAAGACGCTCGACATCACCTTCATGGAATCGGTGATCTGGGCGTTCAAGCAGCTGTGGGACAAGGGCCTGGTCTACGAGGGCTACCGCGTGCTGCCCTACTGCTGGCGCGACGAGACCCCGCTGTCCAACCACGAGCTGCGGATGGACGAGGACGTCTACGCCAGCCGCCAGGACCCGGCCGTGACGGTCGGGTTCCGCGCCGAGGGCAACGGCACCGAGCTGGACGGCACGTACCTGGTGATCTGGACCACCACGCCGTGGACCCTGCCGTCGAACCAGGCGGTCGCGGTGCACCCGGACGTGGACTACGCCGTGGTCGAGCGCGACGGGAAGCGCTTCCTGCTCGCCGAGTCGCGGCTTCCCGCCTACGCCAGGGAACTCGGCGAGGAGCCGGTCGTGGTGGCGCGCCACCGGGGCGCCGAGCTGGCGGGCGTGAAGTACGCGCCGCCGTTCCCGTACTTCGTCGGCGCCGAGAACTCGCACCAGGTGCTGCTGGCCGACTTCGTCACCACCGACGACGGCACCGGCATCGTCCACATGGCCCCGGCCTACGGCGAGGACGACAAGGCCGCCGGCGACGCCGCCGGCATCACTCCGGTCACCCCGGTGGACGCGCGCGGCCGCTTCGACGCGACCGTGCCGGACTACGAGGGCCAGCAGGTGTTCGACGCCAACGCCGACATCATCAAGGACCTCAAGTACGGCACCGGTTCGGCCGCCCGGCAGGGTGCGGTCCTGCTGCGGCACGAGACCTACGAGCACTCCTACCCGCACTGCTGGCGCTGCCGGAACCCGCTGATCTACCGCGCGGTGTCGTCGTGGTTCGTCAAGGTGACCGCGTTCCGGGACCGCATGGTCGAGCTGAACCAGCAGATCACCTGGTACCCCGAGCACGTCAGGGACGGCCAGTTCGGCAAGTGGCTGGAGAACGCGCGCGACTGGTCGATCTCGCGCAACCGCTACTGGGGCACGCCGATCCCGGTGTGGATGTCGGACGACCCCGCGTACCCGCGCGTGGACGTGTACGGCTCGCTCGACGAGCTGGAGCGCGACTTCGGCGTGCGGCCGACCGATCTGCACCGCCCGCACATCGACCAGCTCACCCGGCCGAACCCGGACGACCCGACCGGGAAGTCCACCATGCGGCGGGTGCCCGAGGTGCTGGACGTGTGGTTCGACTCCGGCTCGATGCCCTACGCCCAGGTGCACTACCCGTTCGAGAACGCGGAGTGGTTCGAGCACCACTACCCGGGTGACTTCATCGTCGAGTACATCGGGCAGACGCGCGGCTGGTTCTACACGCTGCACGTGCTGGCGACGGCGCTGTTCGACCGGCCGTCGTTCCTCACCTGCGTCGCGCACGGCATCGTGCTCGGCTCCGACGGGCAGAAGATGTCGAAGTCGCTGCGCAACTACCCGGACGTCAACGAGGTGTTCGCCCGGGACGGCTCGGACGCGATGCGCTGGTACCTGATGTCCAGCCCGATCCTGCGCGGCGGCAACCTGATCGTCACCGAGAAGGGCATCCGCGACGCGGTGCGCCAGGCCGTGCTGCCGCTGTGGAACTCCTACTACTTCCTCGCGCTGTACGCCAACGCCGAGGGCGTGGAAGGTCAGTGGCGCACCGATTCCCCGCACGTGCTGGACCGCTACATCCTCGCCAAGACCGGTGAGCTGGTCACCGACGTGCAGTCCGCTTTGGACACCTGCGACATCGCGGGCGCGTGCGCGACCACCCGGGACTTCCTCGAGGTGCTCACGAACTGGTACGTGCGCCGCTCGCGTGAGCGGTTCTGGGCCGGCGAGAAGGACGCGATCGACACGCTGCACACGGTGCTGGAGGTGGTGTCGCGGACGATGGCGCCGCTGCTGCCGCTGACCACCGAGGTGGTGTGGCGCGGGCTGACCGGTGGCCGGTCGGTGCACCTGCAGGACTGGCCGCTGGTGGACGAGCTGCCCGCGGACGCCGCGGCGATGACGGCGATGGACCGGGTGCGCCAGGTGTGCTCGTCGGCGCTGTCGCTGCGCAAGGCGAACAAGCTGCGGGTGCGGCTGCCGCTGGCGAAGCTGGTCATCGCGGCCGGTGACGCGGACGCGCTGGCGGACTTCACCGACATCATCGCCGACGAGGTCAACGTCAAGGCGGTCGAGCTGAGCACCGACGTCGCCGCGCACGGCCGGTTCGAGGTCGCGGTCAACGCCCGTGCCGCCGGGCCGCGCCTGGGCCGCGACGTGCAGAAGGTGATCAAGGCCGTCAAGGCGGGCGACTGGACCACCTCGCCGTCCGGCGCGGTGGTGGCGGCCGGCATCGAACTCGCCGAGGGCGAGTACGAGCGGCGCCTGGTCGCCAAGGAGGAGGGCGCGGCCGCGGAGCTGCCCGGCGGCTCCGGCCTGGTGCAGCTGGACACCGCGGTGACCCCGGAGCTGGCCGCCGAGGGCGTGGCGCGCGACCTGGTCCGCGTCGTGCAGCAGGCGCGCCGGGACGCCGGGCTCGACGTGGCCGACCGCATCGCGCTGACCGTGGACGCGCCGGAGGACGTCGCCGACGCCGCGACGCTCCACCAGGAGTTCATCGCGGGCGAGACGCTCGCCGGCGAGGTGGCGTTCGCGCACGTCGACGGCGGGTTCTCGGGTGCGGTCGGCGACGGGGAGAAGATCACCGTGGCGGTAACGAAGGCACCCTGATGCCCGACAGACCGGGAAACACCAACAGGGGGTATCGCCGGTGACGTGGCGCAGGTGGGTGCTGGCGGGTGGCGCGGCCGCGGTCGTCGCGATCGTCGTGGCGGCCGTGGTCGTGGTGTGGGGTGGCTCCTCGCCGGAGAAGCCCCGGGCCAGCGGCTCGGGCGCGGAGGATCCGGGCACCGTCGCGTCGAAGTTCCTGCGCGCCTTCGCCGAGGGCGACGCCGACGCGGCCGCGGCGCTGACCGACGACCCGCGCGCGGCGAGCGTGCTGCTGGCCGACCGGCGCCGCGGCCTGGCCCCGGTGTCGGTCGCGGCGCGGCTGGGCCAGGTCACGCCGGGCGCCACCCGGGCCACCGCGGCGTTCCAGCTCGGCTGGACGATCGCGGCCGGGCAGGTGTGGTCCTACGACAACACCCTCGACCTGGTCTCCGCCGACGGCCGCTGGCTCGTGCACTGGAGCCCGGCGGTGGTGCACCCGAAGCTGCGCACCGGGCAGCAGCTGGCGGTGCGCACGCGCGCGGGCAAGCTCGCGGTGGTGGACCGCAACGGCCGCCCGGTCCTGGCCTGGCAGTCGTCGGGCACGCGGGCGGCCGAGCCGGGCGTGGCGCCGCTGCTGGTGCCGGCGATGCAGCGGACGGTGTCCGAGCGGTCGCAGGACGGCTGGTCGGTGGTGAGCACCGACCTCGACGGCGCGGTGCAGGAGACGCTGTTCGGCCAGGGCGAGGTCGAGGTGGCGCCGCTGACCACGACGCTGAGCCTGCCCACGCAGGCGGCGGCGCAGCGGGCGGTCGACTCGGCGGCGGGCCCGGCGATGCTGGTGGCGATCCAGCCCTCCACCGGTGACCTGCTCGCGGTGGCGCAGAACGCGGCGGCCGGGGCCGAGCCGAAGGCGCTGAACGGCCTGTACGCGCCGGGGTCGACGTTCAAGATCGCCACGGCGGCGGCGCTGCTGGAGTCCGGCACGGCCACCGCGGACACGATCGCCGACTGCCCGGCGACCGCGCGCATCGGGCAGCGCACGATTCCCAACGACGACCAGTTCTCCTTCCCGCCGCTGCCGCTGCACTCGGCGTTCGCGCACTCGTGCAACACCACGTTCGCCCAGCTCGCCTCGACGTTGCCGGCCGACGCGCTGGCCGACGCGGCGAGCGGGTTCGGCCTCAACGCCGACTTCACCATCCCCGGCATCACCACCGAGGCCGGCAAGGTCGTGCCCAGCACGAGCGGGGCGGAGCAGGTCGAGTCGGCGATCGGGCAGGGCACGGTGCAGGCCAGCCCGTTCGGCCTGGCGCTGATGGCGGCGACCGTCGCGCGCGGCGACGAGGTGACGCCGCGGCTGTGGCAGGAGCTGGAGACCACGGTGAACACCGGCTACCGGGCGCCGTCCCGGGACGTGATCGCCGCGCTGCGGACGATGATGCGTGAGGTGGTCACCGGCGGCACCGCGACCGGGCTGCGGGGCAACGGCGCCGTGTACGGCAAGACGGGCACGGCGCAGTTCGGCGACGGCAGCCGGTCCAACGGGTGGTTCGCCGGGTACCGCGACGACGTGGCGTTCGCGGTGCTGCTGCTCGGGTCGGATTCGTCGAAGCCGGCGGTGACCGTGTCGTCGGTGTTCCTGGGCGCGCTGGGCTGACGTTTCGGCCCGGGCCGATGCGTCCGGTGGCTACGGTGGCCGGTGTGGAGACGATCGCGCTGGCCGAGGTGGCCGCGGTGCTCGCCGACCCGAGCCGGGCGGCGATGTGCCTGGCGCTGCTCGACGGCCGCGCGTGGACGGTCGGTGAGCTGGCCCGCGCGGCGGGGATCGCCCCGTCGACGGCGAGCGAGCACGTCAGCCGCCTGCGGGAGGCCGGGTTCGTCGCGGGCGTGAAGCAGGGGCGGCACTCCTACGTGCGGATCGCCGACCCGCGGGTGGCCGAGCTGATCGAGCACCTGGCGCAGCACGCCGAGCACCGGTCCACCTCGGGCCTGCGCGGGTCCCTGCGCGCCCGGCGGCTGGCGTTCGCGCGCACCTGCTACGACCACCTGGCCGGGGCCGCCGGGGTGGCCCTGCGGGACGGCATGATCGGGACCGGGCTGATCACGGAGCGTGCCGGGCTGGCGCTGACCGCGCGCGGCCGCGAGGTGCTCGGTGAGCTGGGGGTGCGGATCCCCACGGGGCGGCGCCCGCTGCTGCGAGCGTGCCTGGACTGGACCGAACGCCGCGACCACCTGGGCGGCGCGCTCCCGGCGGCGCTGTTCACGCACGGAGTCGAGCAGGGCTGGTTCGAGCGGCGCCCGGACCGCGCGGTGCGGGTGACGCCCGCCGCGGCGGAGCCCCTGGCGCGCCTGGGGGTGGAATTACCGGCCGAGCGCCCGGGGACTGGGTGAGGTGTGGCTTGTCGGCGGCCCGGCCCTCGCCTCGCGTGGCCTTCGCTGGGAGCCGAGTCTGGGAGTCGCGGCCGGGTACTCCTCGTGACCGGCTGCGCACCTGCCGTCGGCGGCGCGGCGGACGGTGCTCGCCCCGGTACTCCGCGTGCGTGTCCGTGATCTCGTTGCCCGGCAAGGGGAACGGCAGCGTGACGAGCTCGTCGCGCTGCCGGGGGACCCACCGGGCGCGGCAGAGCGCCTGGCCTCCCTATTCTGAGAGCCGGAGAAACCGGGCAGGGGAGGTGCGGGTGGGCGAGCTGCCGGTCGTGCTGGGGCTGGGCTCGGCCGTCCTGCTGGCCGCCGTCCTCGCGGTCCGCTTCTCCACCCGCCTGGGCCTGCCGTCGCTGCTGCTGTACCTCGCGATCGGCGTGCTGCTCGGCGAAGCCGGGTTCGGCATCCAGTTCTCCGACCCGTTCCTCACCCAGGCGCTGGGCCTGGCCGCCCTGGTCATGATCCTCACCGAGGGTGGCCTGACCACCCGCTGGTCGGCGGTGAAACCCGCGCTGGGCCAGGGAGTGGCACTGTCCACAGTGGCGGTCGGGCTGAGCATCGCGATCACCGGGCCCGCCCTGCACTGGCTGCTCGGCCTGGACTGGCGGACCGCCCTGCTGTGGGGCGCGGTGCTGGCCCCCACCGACTCGGCCGCGGTGTTCTCCGTGCTGCGCAGCGCGGGCCTGCCGAAACGACTGGTGGGCGCCCTCGAACTGGAATCCGGCATCAACGACGCGCCGGCCTACATCGCGGTCGTCGTGCTGGCCCAGGGCACCCTGGTGGACTGGTCGCTGCCGCTGCTGGTGGTCTACGAACTGGGCGCGGGCCTGGCGCTCGGCCTGGTGCTCGGCTTCGCCGGGGCCTGGGCCCTGCGGCGCTCGGCGCTGCCCGCCACCGGTCTCTATCCACTCGCGACGGTCGCGGTGTGCGTGGTGGCCTACTCGTCCGGGCAGCTGCTGCACGCGTCCGGGCTGCTGGCCACCTACGTCGCCGCGGTGGTGCTCGGCAACGCCCGGCTGCCGCACCGGTCCGACACGGTGTCCTTCGCGGAGGGTCTCGGCTGGCTCGCCCAGATCGGGCTGTTCGTGCTGCTGGGCCTGTTCGCCTCACCCGGGCGGCTGCTGGAGTCGATCGTGCCCGGCCTGATCGCCGCCGCGGTCCTGCTGCTGCTCGCGCGCCCGGTGTCGGTGCTCGTCACGCAGCTGCCGTTCCGCGTTCCGCTGCGCGAGCAGGTGTTCCTGTCCTGGGCGGGGCTGCGCGGCGCGGTGCCGATCGTGCTGGCGATGATCCCGCTGTCCGAGCAGATGGCCGGTGCGCAACGGCTCGTCGACGCCGTGTTCGTGCTCGTGATCGTGCTCACCCTCGTCCAGGGGCTGACGCTGGGCCGCCTCGCGCGGATCCTCCGGCTGCCCGGGGACGCGGAGCCGAAGGAGGTCCAGGTCGACGCCGCGCCGCTGGACGAGCTGCAGGCCGAGCTGCTCCAGGTCAAGATCCAGCCCGGCTCCCGCCTGCACGGCGTGTACCTGTCCGAGCTGCGGCTGCCGTCCGGGGCGTCGCTGAGCCTGATCGTCCGCGACGGCCGCAGCTTCACCCCGCAGCGCACCGACCGGCTGCAGCGCGGGGACCAGATCCTGATCGTGAGCACCGAGTCCGCGCGGGAGGCGGCCGAGCGGCGCATCCGCGCGGTGGACCGGGCCGGGCCGCTGGCGCGCTGGAAGGGCGAGTCCGGCACGTGAGACCCGCTGGCGCGCCGCGGGGACGATCGGTTACTGTGTCGGCGTAGGTCATGAGTGCCAGCGCCAAGCCCCGGCTCGCTGGCCGGCAACCCTCCTTCCGCGGTGGGGTGCCCCGGGTGAGGACCTGGCTCGTCGCGAGGTGCGGCGGGCAAGCGCGGACCCCGGTGCGGGTCCCCGGACCCGAGGAGCCGTTCCGATGACTCTCGCTCTCGATCGCGTCACCACCCCCGCCGTCACCGCAGCCGCGGCCGTTCCGCTGGTCACCGGCGGGGAGCTGGACTACGCCAACCTCGACCACGCGGCCAGCGCCCCGTGCCTGGAGTCCGTGCGGCGCGCGGTGGACGAGTTCCTGCCCCACTACGCCAGCGTGCACCGCGGCGCGGGGTTCGCCTCGCAGGTGTCCACAAAGGTCTACGAGCGGACCCGTGACGTGCTGCGCCGGTTCGTCGGCGCGCGGTCCTCGGACGCGGTCGTGTTCACCCGCAACACCACGGACGCGCTGAACCTGCTGGCCCGCAGCCTGCCCCGGCACACGTCGGTGGTGCTGTTCGACACCGAGCACCACGCGGCGCTGCTGCCGTGGCGCGGCCCGAACGTGCGCCGGATCCCGCTGCCGAACACGCGCCTGGCCGCGGTGTCCGCTGTGGACAGTGCGCTGGCGGAGTGCCCGGAGGGGCCGCGGCTGGTGGTCGTGACCGGCGCGTCGAACGTGACCGGCGAGCTGCTGCCGGTGGCCGAGATCGCGGCGGTGGCCCGGCGGCACGGCGCGCGCGTCGCCCTGGACGGCGCGCAGCTGGCTCCGCACCGGCCGATCTCGGTGCGGGAGCTGGACGTGGACTACGTCGTGCTGTCCGGGCACAAGCTGTACGCGCCGTTCGGGGCGGGCGCGCTGATCGGGCGGGGCGACTGGCTGCGCGCGGCGGACCCGTACCTGGCCGGCGGCGGGGCGACGAAGTCCGTGCGCCGCGACGGCGACGGTCTCGGGGTGGCGTGGCAGAGCGGGGTCGAGCGGCACGAGGCCGGTTCGCCCAACACCGTGGGCGTGTACGCGCTCGGTGTGGCGTGCGAGGAGCTGGCCGGGTCGTGGGACGCGGTGGTGGCGCACGAGCGGGAGCTGCTGGAGCGGCTGACGCGGGGGCTGGCGGCGGTGCCGGACCTGGCGGAGCTGCGGCTGTTCGACGGCGCGGCCGAGCGGGTCGGCACGGTGAGTTTCGTGCTCGACGGGTTCGAGCCGGGCTGGGTGGCGGCGGTCCTGTCGGCCGAGTACGGCATCGGCGTGCGCGACGGCGCGTTCTGCGCGCACATCGCGGTGCGGCGGCTGGTGGAGCGCACCGGCGGGGAGGGGCAGCAGGCGCTGCGGGTGAGCCTCGGGCTGGGCACCACGGCCGAGCACATCGACCGGCTGGTGACCGCGCTTCGGCAGATCGTCGCCCGCGGCGCCCGGTGGACCTACGGGGTGGTGGAGGGCCGGTGGGCGCCGTGCCCGGATCCGCGGCCGTTGCCGGGGTTTCTGGCCTGAGCGGTGTGGGCGGTTCCGGGCGTTTCCCGGCCTGCGCCGGGGGCCCTCCCGGCAGGCGTGGACAATGGCGGGGTGAGCAGTGACCCCCAGCCCTCCCCGGACCCGGACACCGTGCCGGACGAGCAGCCGGCGCCCCCGCCCCGGCGGCGCGCCCTGCTGCTGGCCGTGATCGCGATCGTCGTGTTCGCGGTGGACGTCGTGACCAAGTCGGTCGTCGTGGCGACCCTGGAGGGGCACGAGCCGGTCCGGGTGCTCGGCGGGCTCGTCTACCTGCAGCTCATCCGCAACCCCTTCGCCGCCTTCGGCCTGGGCGTCACCGGCATGACCTGGGTGTTCGCGATCGTCGCGTTCGGGGTGGTCGTCGCGCTGATCTGGTTCGCCAAGCGGCTGCGCTCGGCCGGCTGGGCGATCGGCCTCGGGCTCATCCTGGCCGGCGCGCTCGGCAACCTCGTCGACCGCGTGTTCCGCGCGCCCGGTGTCCTGCGCGGTCACGTCGTGGACTTCGTGTCGCTGTTCGCGCCCGACGGTGACGTGTGGCCGGTCTTCAACG
Source organism: Amycolatopsis ruanii (assembly GCF_003385175.1). Taxonomy (NCBI): domain Bacteria; kingdom Bacillati; phylum Actinomycetota; class Actinomycetes; order Pseudonocardiales; family Pseudonocardiaceae; genus Amycolatopsis; species Amycolatopsis ruanii. Next base: position 22,460 of record NZ_PQHY01000042.1, on the reverse strand, counting down.
TGGCCGACTCGGCGATCTGCGTCGGCGGCGTGCTGATCGTGCTGCTGTCCCTGCTCGGCCGCGACTACGACGGCTCCGTCAAGAAAGCCAAGCGTTGAGCGCCCGGATGCTGCCCGTCCCGGACGGGCTCGACGGCATGCGCGTGGACGCGGGCCTGGCGAAACTCCTCGGCCTGTCCCGCACGGTCGTCGCGGAGCTGGCCGAGTCCGGCGACGTCCTGCTCGACGGTCGTCCCGCCGGCAAGTCCGACCGCCTCTCGGCCGGGGTGCTGCTCGAGGTGACCCTGCCCGACCCGGACAACCCGGTCGAGGTGATCGCCGAACCGGTCGAGGGCCTGCGCATCCTCCACGACGACGACGACATCGTGGTCGTGGCCAAACCGGTCGGCGTCGCCGCGCACCCCAGCCCCGGCTGGACCGGGCCCACCGTCGTCGGCGGGCTCGCCGCGGCCGGGCTGCGCGTCTCCACCTCCGGCGCGGCCGAGCGCCAGGGTGTGGTGCACCGCCTCGACGCCGGCACCACCGGCGTGATGGTCGTGGCCAAGAGCGAGCACGCCTACACCGTGCTCAAGCGCGCGTTCAAGGAACGCACCGTCGACAAGGGCTACCACGCCGTCGTGCAGGGCCACCCGGACCCGACGCGCGGCACGATCGACGCCCCGATCGACCGGCACCCCCGGCACGACTACAAGTTCGCCGTCGTCGCCGGGGGCCGCCCGTCGGTCACCCACTACGAGGTGATCGAGGCGTTCCGCGCGGCGTCCCTGGTGGACGTCAAGCTGGAGACCGGCCGCACGCACCAGATCCGGGTGCACTTCTCGGCGCTGCGGCACCCGTGCGCCGGCGACCTGACCTACGGCGCGGACCCGGTGCTGGCCCGCAAGCTCGGCCTGACCCGGCAGTGGCTGCACGCGCGCACCCTCGGCTTCGCCCACCCCGCCGACGGCCGCTGGGTCCAGTTCGAGGCGCCCTACCCGGAGGACCTGTCGCACGCCCTGGACGTGCTGCGGGCGGAAAGCTAGGCGGCCCGCCCGTTACGGGTCACCCGGTAGCGCGGTTCCGGGCCCAGGACGGCAGCCAGGCCGGGCCGGTCAGCGGTGGCAGACTCGCGAAGTGCTCGATGACCGCCCGCAGGCCCGGGTGCGGGTTCGTCCGGGGGAGCAGCAGCGAGAGCGGGTAGACCAGCGCCGGGTTCACGATCGGGATGCGGCGCAGGTCGTGCTGAGCCGGCCACAGGTAGCGGTCGCGCGCGCCGACGAGGGTCGCCAGGTCCGCCGACTCGGCGAGGGCGTCCGCGAGCACCTCGTTGCCGAAGTTCGGGCCCGCCGCGTCGATGCGCAGGTCGAACTCCGTGGCGAGCTGGTCGTAGAACACACCCCATTCGCTCCGCGGCGCGATGCCGGGCACCCGGATCGGCAGGCCGCGCAACCGGTCCGGCGTCACCGCGCGTTCGGCGGCGAGCGGGTGCCTGGGGCCGACGAGCAGCTCCAGCGGCGAGTCGAACGCGTGGATCATCCGCACCTCGCCGGGCAGCGTGGCCGGATCGGTGACGCCGCGGAACGCGGCGTCCACCTCGCCGGCCTGCACGGCGGCGGCCACCACGTGCGGGTCGTCGACCCGGAGGGTCACCACATCGAGTTCGGTCCCGGGACGGGACCGCCAGTACTCGTGCAGGACGACGGCCTGGGCGGTGCGCAGGCCGAGCACGTCGATCCGCAGCGCCCGCGAGCCCGGCCGGGTCGCGGTGACGGCCCGGTCCACCCCGGCGACGATGCCCCGTGCGTGCGGGAGGAACGCCTGCCCGTCGAGCGTCGGTTCGACGCCGCGGGCGGTGCGGACGAACAGGCGGACCCCGAGTTCGCGCTCCAGGCCGGCGATCCGCTTCGACACCGCCTGCTGCGTCACGCCCAGCTCGTCCGCCGCGTGCTGCATCTGCCGCAGCTCGGCGGCCAGCACGAACGATCGCAGTGCCTCGGTGTCCACCGGGCCAGCTTAAGCAGGCTCAACCACCGGTTGTGGCTCCCCGGGCGGCGGTTGTGCCAGATGAGTTCGAGATCGAGTTGGCCTTTGGGGGTGTTGCTGACCGGTTCGGTCAGTTGCCGGGCCGGCTCGAGCAGGTGCTGGGCGGGGGTGTGGGGTTCGGTTGCGGTAGGACGGTCGCAGCAGCCGCACCCCGCGGTCGGTGCGGGAGGTGTCCGGGTCGCGGGAGGCGTAGCTCTTGCCGGCCAGGGTCAGTAGTCCTGGCCCCGGACTGGCCGGGCCGGTAAGGCAACGCGTCGGGGCAGGTGGCGGGCACACACCGCAACCATCGGGCCTGCGAGCGCGCTCCCGGCAGCACCTGCGCTACCGCCAGCGTCATAGGACTCACTCGTCTAGTCCTCCAGCGACCAGGTGAGGGTGCGGTCGTCCGGTTCCGGGCGGGGGCTCCAGCGCACCGCCACCACCCGGGTGGACTCGGGGAGCACGTAGACCGTGTGCCCGCCCGCCGTCTCGCCGGGCTGGACCCCGATCTTGTGCGGCGGCCGGGACGTCAGCGACACCGGCGCCTTCCCCACCGGCGTGCCGTCCTCGGTGAGCAGCTCCAGGTAGTTGTCCGGCAGCGACACGAACGGGATCGGCCCCTTGTTGGTGACCTCGGTGTGCACCACGACCGCCCGCTCACCCGGTTCGAGCCGGTACCCGGCCGCGCCGAACAGGTAGTCCGCCGGGTCCTGCACCTCCAGCAGCTGCACGGTGAGCTGCTCGCCGTCGAGACCCTGCCCGGCCAGGCTGTCACCGATCTTCCCGGTGCGCGGGCCCGCCGGTGGCGCGGGCCGCTGGTCGCCGCGGGCCCAGGACGCCGTCTGCGGCGGGCCCCACGTGCTGATCACCGGGTCCAGCGGCGCCGGATACGGCCCGGACGCGACACCGGCGACCTGGTACGGCCCCGAGCCCCCGGCGGGCGGCGCCGGGACCGGGTACGGCCCGGACGGCACACCACCGGGCGGGACACCGCGGCCGGGGCCGTTCTGCCCAGCGAAACCCGCGGCGGGCCTGGCGGGCGGCGGGTAGCCGGGCGCGGGGGGCGCGCCCGGCGGGGCGAACCCGGCCGGCACCGGTCCGGACTGGGGGTGGGACGGCGCGTTCGGGTACCCGGCCGGCACGGCACCGGACGGCGGTGGGTAGCCGGCGGGCGGAACCGGGTAGGGCGCCGGTTGCGGCGTCTGCGGCTGCGCCGCCGGGAACGCCCCGGCGAGCGCCGCGCGCAGGCCCTGCGGGTCGCTCTCCACACCGACCAGCAGCGGCAGCCCGCTGCCGGAGAGGGCGACCAGCCGGTAGGCGGCCTCCCGCGGGTCCATGCCCACGCGGGCGGCGAGTTCGTGCACGGCCACCTTGCCCAGCTCGGCCAGCGCGGCGAGCAGGCGGGCGTCGGCGGGATCGGTCACGGCCACAGCAGGAAACGCTACCCGCTGGCCTCGGTCACCCCGGCCCGGCCCTCCGAGGTTCTAGGCTGGCGGGACGCGCACCCCGACGACACTGGGACGGATGGATGACCGAGGTCGTGAAGCTCGCCGACGAGTTCGTGGAAGCCCTCTTCGACGCGGAGCCGCTGTGGCCCGCGGTGCTGGGGCTGGAGTCCGCCCGGACCGGGCTCGGTGAGCTCAGTGCCGAGGCCGAGGCCGCCCACCGCGGCCGGCTCGAGGAGTTCGTCCGGCGCGCCGAGGCGATCGAGGCGTCCACGCTGAGCGCCGAGGACCGGGTGACCCGGGACGTGCTGCTCACCCAGGCCCGCGGCAACCTGGACCGGCTGGACACCCACCTGGTCGAGTTCACGATCAGCGACATCTTCGTCGCCCCCGCGGTCGGCCTGCTGACCATCCTGCCGATGATCGGCGTGCCCGACGACGAGCAGGGCCGCCGCCACCTCGACCGGCTCGCCGCGATCCCGCGGTACCTGGAGCAGGCCGCCGACCGGCACCGCGCGGGCGTCGCCGCCGGGCGGGTCCCGGTCGAGCACCTGGTGCGCGCCGCGGTCGCGCACCTGGACCGCTACCTGGCCGCGCCGGACGCCGACCCGCTGCTGCGCCAGCCCGCGCCGAGCGAGGAGTTCGCCGGCGAGGGTGACCGGGTGCTGGCCGAGGTCGTGCGGCCCGCGTTCGCGGCCTACCGGGACGCGCTGGCGACGGACATCGCTCCGCACGGGCGCCCGCCGGAGAAGCCCGGCGTGTGCTGGCTGCCCGGCGGTGAGCGTATCTACGCCGCCCTGGCGCGCACGCACACCACCACCGACCGCACTCCGGACGAGCTGCACGAAACCGGGCTGCGCCTCATCGGCGAGCTGGCCCGCGAGTACCGCGAGATCGGCTCCCGCGTGTTCGGCACCGACGACCTGGCCGAGATCTTCCGGCGCCTGCGGACCGATCCGGGGTTGCGCTGGCGCAGCGCGGAGGAACTGCTCGGCACCGCGCGGTCGGCGATCAGCCGCGCCGAGGAGGCCGCGCCGCGCTGGTTCGGCCGGATCCCGCCGCACCCGTGGGTCGTGGAGCCGGTGCCCGCGGCCGAAGCGCCCGGCGGGCCGGCGGCGTTCTACCTGCAGCCCGCCGTCGACGGCTCGCGGCCGGGAATCTACTTCGCCAACACCCACGAGGTGACCGAACGGTTCCGGCACGCCGCCGAGGTGATGGCGTTCCACGAGGCGATCCCCGGCCACCACTTCCAGCTCTCCACCGCGCTGACGCTGACCGACCTGCCGCTGCTGCGCCGGATCGGCGACTTCAACGCCTACGCCGAGGGCTGGGGCCTCTACAGCGAACGGCTGGCCGCGGAGATGGGCCTGTACTCCGACGACATCGCGCTGCTCGGCATGCTCACCATGGACTCGATGCGCGCCGGGCGGCTGGTCGTCGACACCGGCCTGCACGCCCAGGGCTGGAGCCGGCAGCAGGCGGTGGACTACCTGCGCGAGCACACCCCGATGCCGCAGGTGGAGATCGAGTCCGAAGTGGACCGCTACATCGCCTACCCGGGCCAGGCGCTGTCGTACATGGTGGGGCGGCTGGAGATCCAGCGCGTGCGGGCGCGGGCCGAGCAGGCGCTGGGGGAGCGGTTCGACATCCGCGCCTTCCACGACCTGGTCCTCGGCGGCGGCGCGCTGCCGCTGTCGGTGCTGGCGGCCGTCGTCGACGAGTGGATCGAGCGGGCATGAGCGAGGTGGACGCGCTCGCCGAGGAGCTCACCGGCCGGATGTTCGAGGCCGATCCGCTGCGCCCGTCGGTGCTCGGCCTGCCCGGCGACCACGACCGGTTGCCCGACCTCACCGCCGAAGCGGAGGTGCGGCACCGGGCGGCCTACCTGGACATCGCCGCCCGGGCCGAAGCGGCCACCCCGCCGGGGCCGGAGGAATCGCTGACCCGCGACGTCGTGGTCCAGCAGGCCCGGGCCGCCGTCGACCTGCTCGACGCGCGGCTGCCCGAGTTCGCCGTCAGCGGCGCCTTCACCGCCCCGGTGCAGCTGCTGCTGATGACCCTGCCGATGATCGACGTGACCGGCGAGGCCCGGGCACGGGGCTTCCTCGCCGGCTCGCCGCGTTCCCGTCCTTCGTGGACCAGGTGGTGGAACGGCAGTCCGGCGACGTGGTCCCGCCGGACTTCCTGGTCGATGCGGCGATCGGCTACTTCGACCGGATGCTCGCCGCGCCGGAGCTGCCGTCGCTGCGACTCGACGTGGGGTCGGAGACGCCGGCCGCCGAGCGGGACGCGCTGCTGGCCGGCGTCGTGCGGCCCGCGCTGACCCGCTACCGCGAGTTCCTCGCCGGGGAGCTGCGGCCGCGGGCCCGGCCGGCGGCGGAGGCCGGGCTGTGCTGGCAGCCGGGCGGCCTGGCGCGCTACGCCGGGCTGATCCGCGCGCACACCACCACCGAGCGCACCGCGCAGGAGCTGCACGACATCGGGCTGGCGCTGATGGCCGACCTGACCGGGGAGTTCCGCACGATCGGCCGCCGGGTGTTCGGGACGGCCGAGACGGCCGAGATCTTCGGCCGCCTGCGCACCGATCCCGCGTTGCGGTGGGGCAGCGGCGAGGAACTGCTGGCCGCCGCGCGCGCCGCGATCGAGCGGGCGGAGGCCGAGGCGCCGCGGTGGTTCAAGACGATCCCGTCCGCGCGGTGCGAGGTGCGCCCGGTGCCCGAAAGCGACGCCGACGCGGGCACCATCGCCTACTACGTCGAACCGGCGCTGGACGGCTCCCGGCCGGGCATCTACTACGCCAACACCTTCCACGCCGGGGAGCGGTTGCGGCACGTCAGCGAGGCGATCGCCTACCACGAGGGGGTTCCCGGGCACCACTTCCAGCTGTCGCTGGCGCTCGGGCTGGACCTGCCGTTGCTGCGCCGCGTCGCCGGCGTCAACGCCTACACCGAGGGCTGGGGCCTCTACGCCGAGCGGCTGGCCGAGGAGATGGGCCTCTACACCGGGGACGTGGCCCGGCTCGGGATGCTCACCCAGGACGCGATGCGCGCCGCGCGGCTGGTGGTGGACACCGGCCTGCACGCCCTGGGCTGGTCCCGGCAGCAGGCGGTGGACTACCTGCGCGAGAACACGCCCATGGCGGCGGTGGAGATCGAGGAGGAGACCGACCGCTACGCCGGCTGCCCGGGCCAGGCCCTGTCCTACATGACGGGACGGCTGGAGATCGACCGGATCCGCGCGGGCGCGGAGCGGGCGCTGGGGGAGCGGTTCGACATCCGCGAGTTCCACGACGTCGTGCTGGGACACGGCATCCTCCCGCTGCCGGTCCTCGACCGGGTGGTTTCGGACTGGATTACCAGCCGGTAGGGTGGCTCGCACGACAGGTAAGCGCACGCTTAGGACAGAAGGTGGCATCGATGCGGATCGGCACCCAGATCTCGTACTCCGGCGGGTTCGCCGAGAGCGTCCGCGACGTCGTCGAGCTGGAGAAGGCCGGCCTCGACGTCGTCACCATCCCCGAGGCCTACTCGTTCGACGCGGTCAGCCAGCTCGGCTACGTCGCGGCGAAGACCGAGCGCGTCCAGCTCGCGTCGGGCATCCTGCAGATCTACACGCGCACGCCGACGCTGACCGCGATGACGGCGGCCGGCCTGGACTTCGTGTCCGATGGCCGGTTCATCCTCGGCATCGGCGCGTCCGGGCCGCAGGTCGTGGAGGGCTTCCACGGCGTGCGCTACGACGCGCCGCTGGGCCGGACCCGCGAGATCGTGGAGATCTGCCGCCAGGTGTGGCGGCGCGAGCGCGTGGTGCACGACGGCAAGCACTACCAGATCCCGCTGCCCGCGGACCAGGGCACCGGCCTGGGCAAGCCGCTGAAGATCATCAACCACCCGGTGCGGGAGCGGATCCCGGTGCAGATCGCGGCCATCGGGCCGAAGAACGTGGCGCTGACCGCGGAGATCGCCGAGGGCTGGCAGCCGATCTTCTTCCACCCGGAGCGCGCCGCCGAGGTGTGGGGCGAGGCGCTGGCCGAGGGCCGGGCCAAGCGGGACCCGTCGCTGGGTGAGCTGGACGTCGCGGTCGGGGTGCCGGTGGCGATCGGCGAGGACGTGGGCCACATGCTCGACTGGGTCCGCCCGGTCGTCGCTCTCTACGTCGGCGGCATGGGCGCCCGCGGCAAGAACTTCTACAACGAGCTGGCCTGCCGCTACGGCTACGAGGCCGAGGCCAAGCTGATCCAGGACCTCTACCTGGACGGCAAGAAGGAGGAGGCCGCCGCCGCGATTCCGGCCGAGCTGCTGGAGGCGATCTCCCTGGTCGGCCCGAAGGGGCTGGTCAAGGAGCGGCTGGCCGCCCTGCGCGCGGCCGGGGTCACCACCCTGCAGGTCACGTTCCTCGAACCCGACCCGGCCCGGCGCGTCGGCGTGGTGAGCGAGCTGCGCGAACTGCTCAGCTGACCCGGTCCAGGAACAGGAAGTCGGTCACCCCGACGACCGACAGGATCTGGCGCACGCCGGGCGGCATGCTGGTGCGCTGCTCGTCGTGCACGACGCGGGGCCGGGTCGTCCGGACGGACCGGCCCCGCGTCTCGATCTCGCAGCCGCCCGCGGCGAGGATGTTGCGGACCCAGTCGGTGTCCGGCCCGTAGGTCAGCGCCAGGACGTAGCCGCCGTCGGCGCGGAAGACGTTCACCGGCGTCCGGTAGGTCGTCCCGGACTTGCGGCCCCGGTGGACGATCGTCCCGAACCCGGGCAGCCTCTTGGTCAGCGGGCCCAGGACGCGGTTGGTCGCGACGCGGTTGAACCGGGCGATCCTCTTCGGCAGCACCATGCGAACAGCATGCCCGTGCGGCCACCGAAAATCAACACGTGATGAATTGACGTTTGGCTGCGTGGGCGCGGTGGAACGCTGCGGCATGCCCGAGCTGCCGGACGTCGAAGGCTTCCGCCGCACGCTCGCCGCGCACGGGGTGGGCAAGCGGATCACCGGCGTGACCACGCTGGATGCGGGGGTGCTGCGCGGGGTGAGCGCGCGCCGGTTGCGGGAGGCGTTGCGGGGCCGGCGGTTCGGCGAGCCCCGGCGGCTGGGGAAGTGGCTGGTCGTGCCGGTGGACGGCGGCCCGGAGACGGTGGTGCTGCACTTCGGCATGACCGGGTCGCTGGAGTGGTCCGATTCGGACGACCGGCAGCGGCACGACCGGGTGATCTTCGCCTTCGACGACGGGGAGCTGCGGTACCGCGACATGCGCAAGCTGCAGGGCCTGCGCCTGCTCGCCGACGACGCGGAGCTGGACCGGCTGCTGGCCGGCACCGGGCCGGACGCGCTGGAGGTGCCGCGGGAGCGGTTCCGGGACCTGCTCGGCCGCCGCCGGGGGCTCAAGCCGCTGCTGACCGACCAGGCGGTGCTGGCCGGGCTGGGCAACCTGCTGGCCGACGAGATCCTGTGGCGGGCCCGGATCGCCCCGCGGGCGCGGGCCGCGGACCTGGACCGCGCGGCGGCCGACCGGCTGCACCGGGAGATGCGGAAGGTGCTGCGCGAGGCGGTGCAGGCCGGGCGGGTGCCGCCGCGCAAGACGTGGCTGACCGGACGGCGGGACGAGCCGTCGGGGTCGTGCCCGCGGTGCGGTCGTGCGCTGGCCCGTGGCCGGGTCGGCGGGCGGGGCACCGTGTGGTGCCCGCGGTGCCAGCCCGGTTGACAGCGCGGTTGACAGTGCGGGGAAATGGGGTAAGCCGGTGCCATGAACGACAAGGACGACGAGAAGAAGCCGGTCAGCCCGGAGCCGCCGCTGTCCCCGGACTTCCCGGAGGTGCGGCACCCCGATCTGGACCTCGGGCCCACCGACGACGTGGAGAAGCCGCCGAACTCGGAAAAGATCGAGGTCGAGGAAGGAGTGCCCGAGCCACCGGACTGAGCCCGGGCGGCGGGCACCGGGCGGAGCCCGGCCCGCGCTGGGAAGCAGCAGCCATCCGGCGCCGGCGGCGCTGGGCGCGGGGCCTGATGGCCGTCCGGCCGTGCCGGTACCGGCGGCGCTGGGCGGGGGCTGGCGGCCATGTGGCCGTTGCCCGGCGCCCATCGCGTCGAGCGTGGGGCCCGACGGCCACCCGGCGGCGGGGCCCGGGGTCCCGCGGGAAGGGCGGCCTCGGTGGGACCCCGGCTGCCGCGGTCGGCGTGCCGATCTCAGCGGCGGGGAGTCCCGGCGGCTGGTTCCGGTACGAGTGGCATCACGGCGCCCGCGAAATCAGCGCGAAGCGGCGATGTTCCGCCGCACCTGGGCGGGGTCCCGGTGGGCCGGCTCGCGGCCCACCGGCTGGTGCGGCGCCGGGCCGGGGTCGATCGGCGGGATCGGCTTCGTCGTCGGCGTCCCGGTCACCGACATCGGCTCGCCGTGGTGCCGGATCTCCACCTCCTTGCCGGACAGCAGCCGGTACGTCGCGTCGTCCCGGTGGATCTCCACCGCGAACCGGCTGCCGCGGAAGCACATGCGGAACTGGATGCGGTCCAGCGCGGGCGGCAGCCGCGGCGCGAAGCTCAGCTTGCCGTCGTGGTCGCGCATCCCGCCGAAACCCGCGACCACCCCCATCCACGCCCCGGCCAGCGACGCCATGTGCAGTCCGTTCCGGACGTTGTTGTGCACGTCGTGCAGATCGGTCAGCGCCGCCTCGCCCAGGTAGTCGTAGGCGAGGTCCAGGTGGCCCACCTCGGCCGCGATCACCGACTGCGTGCCTGCCGACAGCGACGAGTCCCGCACGGTCCTGGCCTCGTAGTAGGCGAAGTTGCGCTGCTTCTGCTCCGGCGTGAACGCATCCCCCCGGAAATGCAGCGCCAGCACCAGATCCGCCTGCTTGACCACCTGCTTGCGGTACAGGTCGAAGTACGGGTAGTTCAGCAGCAGCGGGTAGTTCTCCAGTGGCGTGCCCGCGAAGTCCCAGTCCAGGTGCTCGGTGAACCCCTCCGACTGCGGGTGCACCCCCAGCTCTTCGTTGTACGGCACGAACATCCGCTCGGCCGCCTGCCGCCAGGCCGCCAGCTCGGCTTCGTCCACACCGTACAGTGCCGCGACCTCCGGCACCCGCTCGCAGGACGCCGCCGCCTCGCGGAGGTTCCGTTGCGCCATCAGGTTCGTGTAGACGTTGTTGTCCGCGACCGCCGAGTACTCGTCCGGCCCGGTCACGCCGTCGATGCGGAAGCGGCCGTGCCGGTCGAAGTGGCCCAGTGACATCCACAGCCGCGCCGTCTCCAGCAGCAGCTCGGTGCCACACTGGCGCTCGAACTCCGCGTCACCGGTGGCCCAGTAGTAGCGGGCGACCGCGTCGGAGATGTCGGCGCTGACGTGGAACGCCGCGGTGCCCGCCGGCCAGTACGCCGAGCACTCCGCGCCGTTGATCGACCGCCACGGGAACGCCGCGCCGCGCAACCCCAGCTGCCGCGCCCGTTCCCGCGCCTTGGGCAGCGTGGAGTGCCGCCACCGCAAGGCATCCCGTGCCGCCTCCGGCACGCTGTAGGTCAGCACCGGCAGCACGAACGACTCGGTGTCCCAGAAGGCGTGGCCGTCGTAGCCCGGCCCGGTCAGCCCCTTGCCCGGGATCGCGCGGCTCTCCCCGCGGGCCCCGGCCTGCAGGATGTGGAACAACGCGAACCGGGTCGCCTGCTGCAGCTCCGGGTCGCCGTCGATCTCGATGTCGGCGGTCTCCCAGAAGTCGTCCAGGAAGGCGCGCTGCTCGGCCAGCAGCCCGTCCCAGCCGGTCTGCAACGCCCCGGCCAGCGCGGCGTCCACCTGCGCCCGCAGCGCCGGCACCGAACGCTGCGCCGACCACCCGTACCCGACGAACTTCGTCAGCCGCAGCACCTTGCCCTGCGGCACGTCCACCGCGATGCTCAGCCGCGCCAGGTCCTCCTCGGCGAGGATGTCGGTGCGCAGCCCGTCCGGCGACTCGATCTGGTGGTCCATCGCCGCGGCCACCCGCAGCCCGGACCGCCGCGTCTGGTGCACCAGCACCGCGCGGTAGCCCTCGGCGAGGAAGAACTCCGACTGGAGCGGCGACTGCAGCGCCGCGGCCACCCGCGGGTCCTTGCTGTCCGACTCGATCGGCTCGTTGGCCAGCAGGTCCGACTGCAGCACCAGCTGCATCTTCCCGTCCAGCGGCTCGACCTCGTACCGGATCGCCACCACCGCCCGCTGGGTGAACGACACCAGCCGCTGGGTCCGCACCCGCACGCACCGGCCGGTCGGCGACGACCACTCGGTGGTCCGGCTCAGCGTGCCCGTCCGGAAGTCCAGCACCCGCTCGTGCGCGGCCGCGGTGCCGTAGCGCATGTCGAACGGCTCGTCCTCCACCAGCAGGCGGATGATCTTGCCGTCGGTCACGTTCACGATCGTCTGCCCGGCCTCCGGGTAGCCGTAGCCGGCCTCCGCGTAGGGCAGCTCGTGTTCCTCGTAGAAGCCGTTCAGGTAGGTGCCGGGCAGACCGCGCGGCTCGCCCTCCTCGAGCGTGCCGCGCAGGCCGATGTGCCCGTTCGACAACGCGAACGTCGATTCGGTGCGCTGCAACTGGTCCACCGCCAGCCCGCGCCACCGCAGTTCCCACGGCGCGCATTCGTAGCCGCGCGTCACCAGGCTCATGCCTTGTCCCCCAGCAGTTCCGCGAGATCGTCCACCACCACGTCGGCGCCGTGCTCCCGCAGCGCCTCCGCCTGGTCCGCCCGGTTCACGCCGACGACGAACCCGAAGTTCCCCGCCCGGCCCGCTTCGACACCGGCCAGCGCGTCCTCGAACACCGCGGCCCGCTCCGGGCCGACGCCCAGCGCCTCGGCCCCGGCGAGGAACGAGTCGGGCGCCGGTTTGCCGCGCAGCCCGTCGCGGGTGATGACCAGCCCGTCGATGCGCGCCTGCACGAACGGGGTGAACCCGGCGGCGTCCAGGACCGCCTGCGCGTTCGCCGACGACGTCACCACCGCGATCGCCAGTCCCGCGTCCCGGGCGGCCTCCAGGTACCGGCGGGAGCCCTCGTAGGGATTCGGGCCGCGCTCGGCGATGATCCGCAGCACGAGATCGTTCTTGCGGTTGCCCAGCCCGTGCACGGTGTGCTCGGTGGGCGCGTCGCCCGGATCGCCCTCGGGCAGGTCGATCCCGCGCGAGGCGAGGAACGTGCGCACCCCGTCCAGCCGCGGCCGCCCGTCCACGAAGCGGGCGTAGTCGGCGTCGGTGAACGGGTGGAAACCGCTTCCGTCCCGTTCGCGCAGGAACTGGTCGAACGTCTGCTTCCAGGCCTCCCGGTGCAGCGCGGCGGTGCCGGTGAGGACACCGTCCAGGTCGAACAGGCACGCGGTGATGCCGTCGGGCAACCCGATCATGCCTGCACGGTACCTGCGAACCGGCGCGCTCGCCGCGCTCCGCTGCGTATAACGACCTATACCGGGCGGCGCTAGTGATCCGGGTGCGGGCGGACGTGGTGGATCAGCTCGTGGACGGTCGCGTCCGCGAGCCGGTACCGCACGATCCGGCCGGTTCGCCGCGCGGTGACCAGGCCGTGCGCGCGCAACAGCCGCAGCGCCTGGGAGACCGCGGTGTCCGTCATGCCGGCCGCCACCGCCAGGTCGGAGACGCAGATCTCCCGCGCGTAGTGGATGCACACGAGCAACGTCAGGCGCGACGGGTCGGCCAGGACGGAGAACCGCTCGGCCCACTCGCGCACCACGTCCCGCTCGCCGAGCCCGGCCAGCGCCGCCTCGACGGCCGGGCCGTCGATCACCCGGCGATCCGCCCCGTTCGTCACCCCGGCATCGTCTCATCCGCCCGCGGCCCGCGTTGCTGGCAGGATCGACGCGTGACCGACATTCCCTTCCGCACCGCACGGGAACTGCGCGCCGCGCTCGGGGCGCGCGAGCTGTCCGCCCGCGAGGTCGTCCAGGCGCACCTCGACCAGATCGACCGCGTCAACCCGCGGGTCAACGCCGTCGTCACGGTCGTCGCCGAGCGGGCGCTGGCCGAGGCGGCCTCGGCTGACGAGCGCGCCGCCCGCGGCGCGGACCTGCCGCCCCTGCACGGCATCCCGGTCGCGCACAAGGACACCCACGAGACGGCCGGCATCCGCACCACGTTCGGCTCGCCGCTGCACGCGGACCACGTGCCCGAACGCGACGAGCTGGTGATCGAGCGCATGCGGGCCGCCGGGGTGATCAGCCTCGGCAAGACCAACGTGCCGGAGTTCGCCGCCGGCTCGCACACCTTCAACCCGGTCTTCGGCGCCACCCGGAACCCCTACGACCCCGGCCGGTCCGCGGGCGGGAGCAGCGGTGGCGCCGCGGCCGCCCTGGCCACCGGGATGCACCCGCTCGCCGACGGCAGCGACCTCGGCGGGTCGCTGCGCAACCCGGCGTCGTTCTGCAACGTCGTCGGATTCCGGCCGTCGATCGGACGGGTGCCGTCGTGGCCGGCGCCGCTGGGCTGGTCCGGGCTGGCGACGGTGGGCCCGATGGCCCGCACCGTCGCCGACGCGGCGCTGCTGCTGTCGGTGCTCGCCGGGCCGGACCCGCGGTCGCCGATCGCGCTGGACGAGCCGGGGGAGGTCTTCGCCCGTCCGCTGGACCGCGACGTGCGCGGCCTGCGGATCGCGTGGTCGCCCGATCTGGGCGGGAGCGTGCCGGTGGAACCGGAGGTCGCGGACGTGGTCGAGGCGTCGGCGAAGGCGTTCGCGGACATGGGGTGCGTGGTGGAGCGCGACTGCCCGGACTTCACCGGCGCGGACGAGGCGTTCCGCATCCTGCGGGCGTGGCAGTTCGCGGTGAAGTTCGGGCCGCTGCTGGCGTCCGCGCGGGACCGGCTCAAGGACAGCATCGTGTGGAACACCGAGGAGGGGCTGCGGCTGTCGGCGACCGACGTGGGACGCGCCGAGGTCCTGCGCACCGAGCTGTTCCACCGCTTCCGCGAGTTCTTCACCCGCTACGACTTCCTGGTGCTGCCGGTGAGCCAGGTGCCGCCGTTCGACGGGGAGCTGGAGTACCCGGTGCGGGTCGCGGGCCAGGACATGGAGACCTACCTGGACTGGATGCGCTCGGCCTACTTCGTCACGGTCAGCGGTTCGCCCGCGTTGTCGGTGCCGGCCGGGTTCACGCCGGGTGGCCTGCCGGTGGGGGTGCAGATCGTGGGGCCGCACCGCGCGGACTTCGCCGTGCTGCAGCTGGGGCACGCGTTCGAGCAGGCCACCCAGGTGGGCCGGCAGCGCCCGGCGGTGGCGCGATGAGGGCGCGGGAGCTGTGGGTGGTGCTGGAGACGCTGCACGACGTCACCTACTTCGCCCCGCAGGCGAAGGCGGCGCACGAGGCCGCGGGGCTTCGCGGGTTCTGGCGCGGGTACGTCGGGACGCGGGCGGCGCCGCTGGGGGCTGCTGGGCTCGGGGTGGTGACGGCGGTGTTCTACAACTTCGCGCCGTCGTTCCTGGCGCGGTCGGTGCCCGCGATCTGGGACGTGGTGTCCCCGGCGGACGCGCTGGCGGCCCGGAGCGCGGGTGCGGTGGCGGCGCTGCGGGAGAGCGTGCCGGAGGTGCCGGGGCCGGTGCTGTCGGTGTTGCGGCGGATCGTGGAGGCGGCCGGCTGGGCGGGGCGGCCGCTGGGGGCGGCGAACGCCGCGTTGCCGTGGCCGGACGAGCCGCTCGCCGCGCTCTGGCAGGCGGCGACGACGTTGCGCGAGCACCGCGGCGACGGCCACGTGGCGGTGCTCGCCGCGGAGGGGATCGACGGCCTGGAGGCCCACGCCCTGCGCGACGCGGCGGACGGCAGCCGGAGCGTGGTGGCACCCCACCGCGGCTGGACGGACGAGGAGTGGACGGCGGCACGCGAGCGCCTCACCGCGCGGGGACTCGTGCGTGCGGACGGACTGACCGACGAGGGCGCCCGGCTGAGGGACCACATCGAGCGGCGGACGGACGAGCTGGCGGCGGCGCCGTACGCGGTGGCGGACGCGGACGAGCTGGCCACGCTGGATGGCTGGCTGAGGCCGATCGCGCGGGGGCTGGTGCCGGCGCCGGTGCCACACCCGAACCCGGTGGGGGCGCCCGCGCCCTGAGCCGCTGCGCGGGGCTGACCGCCGGGAGCCGCTGCGCGGCGCTGCCGCGGCGCGGTGGAGGGTGAAGGCAGCGGATGGCGGAGCCGGAGGGTGGTCAGGCCGGGTGGCGGGGATCGGCCGGGAAGCCGCTGCGCGGCGCTGCCGTGCCGGTCCGCTGCTGGCGCCGGGGCGTCGCACGCCGGCTTGGGTTCAGAACTGCAGCCAGCCCACCGCCGACGCCACCAGCAGCGCCGCCACCAGCACTGCCAGCACCACCGAGATCACGATCGTCGCGACGGGGAGGGCTCGTGGGGGTTTCTGCTGGTGGTGTGACAGGCCGGAGGTCTGCCCCGAGTCCGGCGGCGTGTCACCGGGGGCGACGCCTCCGCCGGGCTCCAGCCCCGGCGTCCGGGCCGGGTCGGGGTCGGGCGGGGTGTCGCCCGGCCGCGGATCGGGACCGCTCATCGCACACT
Organism: Amycolatopsis ruanii; assembly: GCF_003385175.1. NCBI lineage: Bacteria > Bacillati > Actinomycetota > Actinomycetes > Pseudonocardiales > Pseudonocardiaceae > Amycolatopsis > Amycolatopsis ruanii. The sequence continues at coordinate 6,502 of NZ_PQHY01000042.1, read as the reverse complement.
CACCTTCCCACCGACGCCGACACGTCGAACGACAAGCCCTTGTCCCCGCCGGCCACGCGCACCCGCGCGCCCGGGGACAGCTCGCCGCGCAGCATCATCCTCGACAACGGGTTGTCGACCTCGCGCTGGATCGTGCGGCGCATCGGGCGCGCGCCGAACTCGGGCTGGTACCCGGCCCGCGCCAGCCACGACACCGCCTCCGGCGTGAACTCCAGCGTGATGCCCTGCGCGTGCGCCCGCCGTTTCGTCTGCTCCAGCATCAGCTCGGTGATCTGCTCCAGCTGCCGGACCGCCAGCTTGCGGAACACGATGATCTCGTCGATCCGGTTGAGGAACTCCGGCCGGAACGACTCCCGCAGCCGCCGCATCAGCCGGTCCCGCAGCGGCCCCTCGGCGTCGCCGCGGTCGGTGCCGAACCCGAGCGCGCCCTGCGTGCTGCTGGAGATGATCTCCGACCCGATGTTGCTGGTCATGATGAGCACGGTGTTGGTGAAGTTCACCGTGCGCCCGCGCCCGTCGGTGAGCCGGCCGTCGTCGAGGACCTGCAGCAGCACGTTGAAGATCTCCGGGTGCGCCTTCTCGATCTCGTCGAACAGCACCACCGAGTAGGGCCGCCGCCGCACCGCCTCGGTCAGCTGGCCGGCCTCCTCGTACCCGACGTAGCCCGGGGGAGCGCCGATCAGCCTGCTGACCGTGTGCCGCTCGCCGTACTCGGACATGTCCAGCCGGATCATCCGCTCCTCGTCGCCGAACAGCGCCGCCGCCAGCGCCCGCGCCAGCTCGGTCTTGCCGACCCCGGTCGGGCCGAGGAACAGGAAACTGCCGTAGGGCCGGCCCGGCGGGGCGAACCCGGCCCGCGACCGGCGCACCGCCTCGGCGACCGCGTCGACCGCCTCCTCCTGCCCGATGACCCGTTCGTGCAGGTGCTCCTCCAGCCGCAGCAGCCGGTCGCGCTCGTCCTCGGTCAGCTGGTTCACCGGCACCCCGGTCAGCCGCGAGATCACCTCGGCGATGTCCTCGCGCGTCACCTCCTGCGCCCCGCCGGGCCGCCCCTCGCTGTCCGCGGCGCGCAGCTGCTCACGCAGGCCGGCGATCTCGTCGCGCAGGGCCGAGGCGCGCTCGAAGTTCTCCTCCGCGACGGCCTGGTCCTTGTCCCGGGACAGCTCCTCCAGCCGGGCCTGCATCTCACGCACGTCGTGGGGACGGCGGCCGGCGCGCAGCCGCACCCGCGCGCCCGCCTGGTCGATCAGGTCGATCGCCTTGTCCGGCAGGAACCGGTCGGTCAGGTAGCGGTCGGACAGGTCGGCGGCCGCGGCCAGCGCCTCGTCGGTGAACCGGACCTGGTGGTGCGCCTCGTACCGGTCGCGCAGGCCGTGCAGGATCGCGACGGTGTCGGCCACCGACGGCTCGGGCACCAGGATCGGCTGGAACCGCCGCTCCAGCGCCGGGTCGTTCTCGATGTGCTGCCGGTACTCCTCCAGCGTGGTCGCGCCGACGATGTGCAGCTCGCCGCGGGCCAGCGCGGGCTTGAGCATGTTGCCCGCGCCCATCGAGCCCTCCGACGCGCCCGCGCCGACCACGGTGTGCAGCTCGTCGATGAACACGATCAGCTGGTCGCGGTGCGCGCGGATCTCGTCGAGGAGGTTGGTCATGCGCTCCTCGAAGTCGCCGCGGTAGCGGGTCCCGGCGACCATCGCGGTCAGGTCGAGCCGCACCACCTGGCGCCGGGCGAGCAGGTCGGGCACGTCGCCGTCGCAGATGCGCTGCGCCAGGCCCTCGACGATCGCCGTCTTGCCCACGCCCGGTTCGCCGATCAGCACCGGGTTGTTCTTGGTGCGCCGCGACAGCACCTCGATGGTCTGCTCGATCTCCTCGTCGCGCCCGACGACCGGGTCGATGTTGCCCTCGGCCGCCTCGGCGGTGAGATCGCGGCCGTACTGGTCCAGTGTCGGCGTGCCGGTGCGGGCCGGCCGCTGCTCGGGCCGGGCGCCCTGCGGTGACGGCCCCTGGAAGGCCTCCGGGGTGACGCCCGCCCGCGCGAGAATGCGGCCGGCCGCGGAGTCCGGGTTGGCCACGAGCGCGAGCAGCAGGTGCTGGGGCCCGATGTAGGTGGAGCCGAGGGTGCGGGCGATGCCGTGCGCGTCCAGCAGCGTGCGCTTGGCGCCCGGCGCGAGCATGGCCGGCGTGCTGCGCTGACCGGCGCCGTTGCCGTGCCGGTCGATCTCACGCGCGATGTCGTCGGGGTCGGCGCCCGCGCTCTCCAGCAGCCGGCGCGTCGGCGAGGCCTGGGTGGCCGCCCACAGCAGCTGTTCGGTGTCGACGTCGGTGCGGCCCTGCTCGGCGGCCTTCTCGGCGGCGTGCGCGACGAGTTCCCGCGCCTGGTCGGACATGAGGCGGGTGATGTCGACCGCGTTCGGCCGCCTGCTGGGCACGGCGTTGCCGAAGAACTGGGCCAGGAACTGGTCGAACGGACTGCCGGGCCCGCCCGCGAAGAAGCCGGTCATGTGCGCGGAACACTCCTTAGCCGTGGGGGTGCGCGCCCGGCGCTCCACATCGGACGGAACGGGCCCGGGCGATCCACCGCCGTCGGCTACCCGGGGCCGGGCGGGGTGAAACCGCGAGGTCAGGGCTCTTCGGTGAGCTTCTCGCGCAGGTGCTGCAGGGTCTGCGCGAGCAGCCGCGACACGTGCATCTGGGAGATGCCCACGCGCTTGGCGATCTGGGTCTGCGTCATGTTGCCGAAGAACCGCAGCATGAGGATGGTGCGCTCGCGCGGGGCCAGGTCGCGCAGCAGCGGCTGCAGTGCCTCGTGGTTCTCCACCGTCTCGATGCCGTAGTCCTCTTCCCCGAGGGTGTCGGCCAGCGACGCGGCGTCGTCGTCCTCACCGGCGGGTTTGTCGACCGACACGGCGTAGTAGGCGTTGCCGGCCTGCAGGCCCTCGCTCACCTCGTCGGGCGTGAGGTCCAGCTCGCGGGCGATCTCGGTCGGGGTCGGCGCGCGGCCCAGGCGCTGGCCCAGCTCGCCGCTGGCCTGCCCGATCTGCAGGTGGAGTTCCTTGAGCCGGCGCGGCACCCGCACCGACCAGCTGGCGTCGCGGAAGTGCCGCCGCACCTCGCCCATGATCGTGGGCACCGCGAAGGACAGGAAGTCGGTGCCGCGTTCCGGCTCGAACCGGTCGACGGCGTTGATCAGCCCGACCCGCGCGACCTGCAGCAGGTCCTCGTACGCCTCGCCGCGCCCGCTGAACCGGCGCGCGATGTGCTCGGCCACCGACAGGTACTGGGTGACCAGCGCGGTGCGGAGCCGCTCGCGGCGCGGATCCTCCGGCGGGGTGGCCGCCAGATCCGTGAAGGTGGGGGTGTCGTCCACCGAGGAATCGTTGTCCTCGACGGTGCCCGCGAGGCGCGTCTCAGCCAACGTTCCGCTTCCCCCCGCTGCTTCGTCCCGGCCTGGTCATGGCCCGGGCTACCCCGTCCCGCCGTTCGCCACACCTGGTTGCGGCCGCCCGCCGCGGGGAACCCCGGGCGGACGAGCCGGAACGAAGGAGGTCTTTCCATGGCTGCACACACCACGGGGCGGGCGCCGGTGGCCCAGGGTTTCGCGCTACTGGTCGGCGTGGTGTTCCTGGCACTGGGGATCGGCGGGTTCGCCACGTCCGGCGAACTCCTCGGGTTCCACACGGGAACGCTGCTGAACCTGACGCGCACCGCGGTCGGCCTGCTCGCGCTGGTGGCGGCCTGGAAGGGACCGTCCGCGCGGATCCTCGGCCTGGTGGTCTTCTTCGGACTGCTGGGCATCACCGTGTGGGGCCTGCTGTCGGCGGGCACCGGCGGCCCGGGTGACGTCCGCCGCCTGTTCGACCCGGCCTGGACCGACAACGCCCTGCACGGCGTGGTCGCGGTGCTGGGACTGGTCGTCTTCCTGCTGCCCACCCGGACGAGGAACACCGAACGCGTGTGACGACTACGGAGAGTAGCAGTGCTGCGTAGCGTGTTTAGTTCCTCTGCCAGGGTGAAAGAACTCCTCCATGAGACGGGGAGAGGACGATCCGCTGCGAATCCTGGTGTGGCACGTGCACGGGTCGTGGACCAGTTCGTTCGTGCGCGGGCGGCACGAGTACCTCCTTCCGCTGTTGCCGGAGGGCGGTCCCTGGGGCCGGGGGCGTTGTGACCGAGCGTGGCCGTCGGCGCGGGAAGTGAGCCCGGCCCAGCTGCGCGACGCCGACATCGACGTGGTCGTCCTCCAGCGCCCGGAGGAGATCGAGCTGGCCGAGCGCTGGACCGGGCGGAAGCCCGGCCGGGACGTGCCGGCGGTGTTCGTCGAGCACAACACCCCGACCGGCGACGTGCCGCGCACGCGGCACCCGCTGGCCGGCCAGGACGAGATCCCGCTGGTGCACGTCACCCACTTCAACCACCTGATCTGGGACTCCGGCCGGGCGCCCGCCACGGTCATCGAGCACGGGGTGGTCGACCCGGGTGAGCTCTACACCGGCGAGGAGGCCTCGATCGGCCTCGTGATGAACGAGCCGGTGCGGCGGGGCCGGGCGGTGGGCACCGACCTGCTGCCCGCCTTCGCCGAGGTCGCGCCGCTGGACGTGTGGGGCATCGGCGTGGAGAAGCTCGAGGAGCACTTCGGCTTGGGCGAGCGCCTGCGCACGCGGGGTGATCTCGGGCAGGACGCCCTGCACGCGGGACTGGCGCGGTGCCGGCTGTACCTGCACACGCCACGCTGGACGTCGCTGGGCCTGTCGCTGATCGAGGCGATGCACCTGGGGATGCCGGTGGTGGCGGTGGCCGGCACGGAGGCGTCCCGGGCAGTGCCGCCGGAGGCGGGTTTCGTCTCGGCGGACGTGAACGAACTGGTGCGGGCGGCCGCCGAGCTCATGGCGGACCCGGAACTGGCGCACCGGATGGGCAAGCAAGCGCGCGAGCACGCGCTGGCCAGCTACGGCCTGGACGCCTTCCTGCGCAACTGGGACGTCCAGCTCGGCCGGGTGACGAGTGGAGGTAGCGCATGAAGATCTCGATGGTGTCGGAGCACGCCAACCCCCTGGCCGTGCTGGGCGAGGTGGACGCGGGCGGGCAGAACCTGCACGTGGCGGAGCTGTCCGCGGCGTTGTGCCGCCAGGGCCACGACGTCACCGTCTACACCCGGCGCGACGACCGCGCGCAGCCGGAGCAGGTCCGGGCCCCCGCGGGCTACCGGGTCGTGCACGTCCCGGCCGGCCCCGCGGAGCGCCTGCCCAAGGACGAGCTGCTGCCGCACATGACCGAGTTCGGGCGCTACCTGGCGAAGTCGTGGCAGCGGGACACCCCGGACGTGGTGCACGCGCACTTCTGGATGTCCGGGCTGGCGTCGCTGCTGGCCACCCGCGGCACCGACGTGCCGGTGGTCCAGACCTTCCACGCCCTCGGTGTGGTGAAGAAGCGCTACCAGGGCACCGCCGACACCAGCCCGCCCGAGCGGGTGCAGCTGGAGCGGCTGATCGGCAAGAACGCCGCCCGCGTCGCCGCGACCTGCTCCGACGAGGTCTTCGAGCTGGCCCGGATGGGCCTGCCGCGCGCACGCATGTCGGTCGCCCCGTGCGGGGTGGACCTGGAGCGCTTCACGCCGGACGGGCCGGCCGCCCCGCGCGGCACCCTGCACCGGATCGTCAGCGTCGGCCGGCTGGTGCCGCGCAAGGGGTTCGCGACGGCGATCGCCGCGCTGCCCGCCGTGCCCGGCGCCGAGCTGGTGATCGCCGGTGGCCCCGAGCAGGGACGGCTCGCCGACGACCCGGAGGCCAATCGCCTGCTGGAGCTGGCCCGGCGGCTCGGTGTCGCCGACCGGGTGCGGCTGCTGGGCCAGGTGACGCGCGATGAGATGCCGTCGCTGCTGCGGTCGGCGGACCTGGTCGTGTGCACGCCGTGGTACGAGCCGTTCGGCATCGTGCCGCTGGAGGCCATGGCCTGCGGGGTCCCGGTGGTGGCGGCCGCGGTCGGCGGGCTGATCGACACCGTGGTGGACGGCGTGACCGGTGAGCTGGTGCCGCCGAAGCGGCCGGAGGAGCTGGCGGCGACCCTGCGGCGGCTGCTGGGCGACCCGGCGCAGCGCGAGGCGTACGGGATCGCCGGGTGCGACCGGGCCCGGTCGCGGTACTCGTGGGACCGCATCGCGGTCGACGTCCTGCGCATCTACGAGAAGGCGCTGGGGGACAAGGTCCCGGCCGGTGCGGTGGTGCCCGCGGACGCCGCGGCGAGCCCGGTCTGACGCGAGCGAGCGGAAAGCCCCCTCGGGAGTGGTTCCCGAGGGGGCTCTTTCCGTCAGGTCAGCTTGTTGACCGCGGACTGGGCCTTGCCCTTGACCGTGCCCATCGCGTCCTGCGTGGGCGAGTAGGTCGCGTAGAGCTGTGGGTCGGGTTTGGGGGCGCTGCCGGGGCCGCCGAGGGGTTTGGGGTCCATGAGGTAGTCGATGCGGTCCTCTCCGGTGGACCAGGAGCCTTTGTTGCCGTCGGGGCCG
>NZ_PQHY01000041.1:0-58004 GCF_003385175.1 Amycolatopsis ruanii | reverse complement strand
AGCCGATGCGGTTCCCGCAGCCGCCGCCCCGCCCGCCCACGCGCTACATCCCGGCGTCGGGCCGCCTGGCGCCGAAGCCGGAACCGCCCGCGCGCGCGGTCGAGTCCCGGCCCCGGCTGGGCACCGGCGCCGGACGGCCCGCCTTCCTCGCCGACCCGTTCTTCGGTCCCGGTCTCGCCGCGGTCGCGGTGGTGCTGTGGATCATCGGGCTGCACCCCGTCCCGCCCGAGGCGATCGGCGGGCTCGGGCTCGTCGCCGAGCTGTCGGTGCCGACGCTGCTGTCCTATCCGCTGCTGGTCGCCGCCGTGGTGCTGGAGCTGCTGCGCTACCGGCCGCGCACCTGGCTGCTCTCGCTCTACACGCTGCTCGGCGTGCTCGGCGTGTACGGGCTGCAGCCCGCGATCCAGGAGGTCGCGCGGCTGCCGGTCGCGTGGCTGCACGCCGGGTTCGCCGACTACATCGCCACGCACGGCGACATTCTGCACGACTACGACGCGCGGTTCTCCTGGGCCGGGTTCTTCTCGCTGGTCGCGATGATCACCCGCGCCGCCGGGATGCCCGACGCGATCCCGTTCCTGAACTGGGCGCCGGTGGTGCTGTCCGGGCTCGCGGTGCTTGGCGTGCGCGCCCTGGCCGTGTCGGCGCTGGGCAACCGGCGCGCGGCGTGGATCGCGCCCTGGCTCTACCTCGTGGCGAACTGGACCGAGCAGGACTACTTCTCGCCGCAGGGCACGGCGATGATCCTGATGCTCGCCGCGCTGGCCCTGACCTTCCGGCACCTGGTGCGGCCCCGCCTCACCGAGCCGGTCAAGGCGCGGCTGCTGGCCGGGCTCGCGCCGCGGTCCAGCCCGAAGGCGCGGCTGGTGGCGCAGGGCGCGGTGGTGCTGATCGGGCTCGCGCTGGCGCCCACCCACCAGCTGACCCCGTTCGTGCTCGGCGTCCTGCTGCTGTTGCTGCTGGTGTTCGGGCGGCTGTGGCCGGCGTGGGTGCCGTTCGTGATCCTCGGCGGCGCGGTGGTGTGGTTCTCGCTCGGCGCGTCGGAGTTCTGGAGCGGCCAGCTGGTCCAGATGATCCTCAGCCCGCTCGGCGACGTCGGCTCCTCGGTGGACGAGGGCATCGTGGCCCGGTTCGCGGGCAGCCCCGGCCGGCTCGTCGTGCTGACCGTGCGCATCGGGATCACGCTGTTCGTCGCCGGCATGGCCGCCTACGGCATCTGGCAGATGCGCCGCGACTCGCTGAAGTCGTGGCTGCTGCCCGCACTGTGCGTCGCGCCGTTCGGGCTCGCCGTGGCCCAGCCCTACGGCGGCGAGGTCTTCATGCGCTGCTTCCTGTTCTCGCTGCCGGTGATGGCCCTGCCCGCGTCGCTCGCGCTGGAGAAGGCGGTCACCTCGGCCCGCCGGCTGCGCTGGCGCAACCGGCCGGCGCGCACGGTGCTCGCCGCCGCGGTGCCGTGGGTCGTGCTCACCGGCCTGCTCGCCTCGACGGTCACCGCCCGCGGCGGCAACGACGCCTACATCAGCTTCCACGAAAGCGACATCGCCGCCGCGAGCTGGGCGGTGCACCAGGCGCAGCCGGGGCAGCGGGTGGACTCGCTGGTCAACTCGGTGCCGCTGTCGTTCGCGCGCGTGGGCGAGGTGTCCCAGTTCGAAGTCGACGGCTACTGCGAAGAGGTGATGGACGACGTTCCCGCGCTGGTCGCCTGCCTGCGCCTGAAGGGCCCCGATTATCTTGTGCTCACCGAGCCGCAGTGGGCCTACATGAAGATCTTCGACCAGGTGCCCGACACCTACGGCGCCGACCTCGTGCGCGAGCTCGAGGCCACCGGGCTGTACCGCCTGGTGTTCGACGATCAGGGTTCGCTGGTGCTCGGCCGGACGACGCCCGCCGACAAGTTCGTGCAGGGCAGTGGCGGAGGGAACACGTGAACCAGACCCGGTCCCTGGGACGGCGCCTGCGCGAGCAGGTGCACATCGAGCTGTGGTCGATGACGGTCGGCGCGATCGTCAACGGCGTGCTCGGCAGCGCGCTGGTGCCGCGCCCGCTGCGGCTGCTGGGCTACCGCGCGTTCGGCGCGCGCATCCGCTCCGGGAACATCTTCCCGGGGCTGCGGATCCACGGCGCCCTGCGCAACGTCGAGATCGGGCGCCACACGTTCCTCAACGCCGAGTGCTACCTGGAGTCGGTCGGGCCGATCACCATCGGCGCGTCCTGCCAGTTCGGCCCGCAGGTCATGATCGTCACCTCGCACCACCCGACGCTGCCCGACGGCCGGGTCTCCCGGGTCGCCCAGGCCCGGCCGGTCGTGATCGGCGACCGCGTGTGGGTCGGGGCGCGGGCGCAGATCCTGCCCGGGGTGCGCATCGCCGACGAGGCGCTGCTCGCCGCGGGCGCGGTCGTGGCACGCGACTGCCCGGTGCCCGGGGTCTACGCCGGGGTGCCCGCCCGCCTGGTGCGCGAGACGTCCGTCGTGGCGGAGCCGGCGTGAGCCAGGCCGACTTCCTCACCCTGGTCACGGCGCTGTCCGGGGTGGCGTTGCTGGTGGTGCTCGTGTGGCGGACCGTGCTCAAGGAGATGACCGTCGGCCGCCGCTCGACCGACACGGCGTCGGCGCGCACCGAGCGGATCCGCACGCTCGACCTGGTCGCGGTGGGGCTGACCGTGCTCACCGCGGTCGGCGCGATCTGGCGAATCGTGGTGGGACTGTCGTTGTGACGGGCTCAGCCCGGCACCCGGATGGTCAGCGGCGGCACCCGCACGCTGAGACCGCCCGCCCGGACCAGCCCGGTCTCCGGCCGCGGGTTGACGACGACCTTCCCGCCCGGCGTGCTGAACTGCACCACGTCCGCGGGCCGCTGCACGTCGACCAGCCCCTCGCGCAGCCGCGGCGCCAGCCAGGTCCACGCGGCGGTCAGGCTCGTCGGCCGCAGCACGTCGACGCCGGGCCGTGCCTCCGACCACAGCGCCGCGTACGGCAGGTCGTCGCTGGCTTCCGGTTGCCACAGCAGCATCGCCGCCGCGCCCGCCTCCGCCGCCCTGGCCACGGCGTCCAAAGTGGCCACCGCGCGGGCCTGGTCCGCCGGCACGGGCGCGCTCTTCGCCTTCCCGGTGGACTCCTGCGGCGGGGGAGCGGTCTCCGGGTAGAACTCCGACCACCACACCGGCAGCCCGGTGAGGCTGCGCGCCCAGCGGGTGGCGTCGGCGTAGATCTGGCTGGCCTTGTCCGGCGTGGTGATCAGGCCCTGGTCCCGGGTGCCGGTGGAGGCGTCCAGCGCGACGAAGTCGGCGCCGTGCTTGTGCTCGTTCCAGTACTCCACGACGTCCAGCGACCGCTGGTCCACCACGCCGTACGGGCCACGCAACTCGGACGGGTGGTTCGTGGCCGACGCCGAGGACCAGCTGTTCAGGACCACGTACGGGCCGCCGATCAGGGCGTCCGGCCGCACCGCCTTCACCGCGTCGTAGACCTGGTTGTACAGGTCGGTGTAGCCCTTCGCGTCCCAGGCGCCGGCCTGGGCGTCCCAGAACCCCTTGAGCTCGTTCCACACCTGGAAGTACTTGACCTGCGGGTAGCGCTGGGCGACCTTGGCGGACAGCCGCGCGAAGTCGTCGAAGTGCGCCGGCAGCGGGGCGGCCGCCAGGTCGTCCCAGTCGGTGGTGCCCGCCGCGCCGCCCTTCATCCAGTCCGGTGCGCAGCACAGGGTGATCACCGGGGTGCCGCCGGTGCGCTCGATCAGGTCCATCCGCTCGTCCAGGCGGGACCAGTCGAAGCGGCCGGGCGCGGGTTCGGGGTTGCCCACGCCGAAGCCCATGATGTGCTGGTTCTGCAGCAGCGGGGTGGCACCCAGGATCTGTTCCCCGCTCGTGCGTTGTCCGGGTGTGAGCCACGAGTCGAGGCTGTACTGTGCGTGCGTCACGCCGAGTACGAGCCCATCCCCGGCGCCGGGCAGCAGCGTCACGGCCGGCGGCCCGGGTTCGTCCCGATCAGCCGGAGGCCAGCCGAAGAGCCCCGCCACCAGCAGGGCGACCATCGCGAAGATCCCCACGCGTGCCAGCATGCGCGACCGACCACCGTTTTGCCTGTTCAGAGCTACACCCGGAAGGGGGAAAAGCCGTGAGCGCGGCCACGGTCTCCGTGTGCGTCCCGGCCTACCAGGCCGGGCGGTACATCGCCGACACCGTCTCCAGCGTCCTTGCGCAGACCTTCGGCGACTTCGAGCTCGTCGTGCTGGACAACGCCTCGACCGACGCGACCCCGGAGATCCTGCGGGGCTTCGCCGATCCGCGGCTGAAGGTGCTCCGCAACGACCGGGTGCTGCCGCTGGCGGAGAACTGGAACCGCGTCGTGGCCGCATCCAGCGGCCGGTTCGTGAAGGTGCTGTGCGCGGACGACCTGCTGCACCCGGACTGCGTGCGCCGCCAGTACGAGGTCCTGGCGACCGATCCGGGCATCGCGCTGGTGTGCTCGCGCCGCGACATGATCAACGAGGCCGGCGAGGTCCTCGCCGCCAACCGGGGGCTGCGCGGGCTGGTGGGCCGCCACGAGGCGAGCGCGGTGATCCGCAAGATCGTCCGCCACGGCGGCAACCCGCTCGGCGAGCCCGGTGGCGCGTTGTTCCGCCGCGAGCAGTTCGACGCGGTCGGCGGGTGGGACGCGCGCTGGACGTTCCCGATGGACCTGGCGCTGTGGATCGGGCTGCTGGGCCACGGCGACTTCTTCGGCCAGCCGGAGTCGCTGGCGGCGTTCCGGATCGGCCGCGATTCGCTGTCCGCGCGGGCGCAGCGCGCGGAGTACGCCGAGCAGCGGGCGCTGTCCGAGGGGCTGGCCAGTGATCCGGGGTGGGGCGTGCGGCCGGTCGACCGGCTCGTCGGCGCGGCGATGGCGCCGGGCGCCCGGTTGCGGCGGCAGGCGCTGTTCCTGGTCGCGAAGCGGCAGGGCGAGCGGGGCTAGAGCGGCCACCCGTCCGGGGGACGATAAGTTGTCGCGGTGGTGCGTCGCGTAGTCATCCTGGTCGCCTGTGTAGTCCTGGCGGGTGTCGCGATTCTCGCCGTGCGGGTGACGTCGGAGCGGTTCGGCGACACCGAGGGGGCCTCGCCGACCGTGGTCACCGAGGCGCCGGGCACCGCCGTGATCACCCCCGAGGCGTCCGGCGAGGCCGCGGTCAACTTCGGCTGGCGGCTGATCGCCCAGGACGACTTCGACGGCCGCCGGGTCGACACCGCCAACTGGGAGATCTACCAGGGCCACAACCCGGTGTCGGGGGAAACCCTCGGCGCGGACCAGTGCGTGGTCCGCGGCGGCGTCCTCACCCTGGTCGGTGACGGGGACGCCACCGCGGCGACCTGCGGCATCGCCTGGCACGAGGACCGCACCTACGGCCGGTGGGAGGTCCGCGCGCGCTTCCCGGCCCCGGCCGACCCCGACTTCAACCCGGTGCTGCTGCTGTGGCCGGAGAGCGACACCAACCTCGACGGCGAGATCGACTTCGCCGAGATCTACGACCCGGCGCGCCAGTACGTGGAGAGCTGGCTGCACGGGCCGGGCAACACCGACGCCGGGCACATGCGCAAGGACCTGGACATCACCCAGTGGCACAACTACGCGGTGGAATGGCAGCCCGGCCACGTCACCTGCTACATCGACGGCGTCGCCTGGGCGACCTACGGCGAGCCCGGCACCATCCCGAGCGAGCCGATGCACCTGGTCATCCAGCAGAACCACAACCGGCACAAGGCCACCCCGCCGATCCGCAGCACCGCCGAGATCGACTGGGTCCGCATCTACGAGTGACGAGCCGCACACCAGAAATAGTCAAGCGCTCAACTAGGTTGGGGGGAGGGAAGGCACCGACACGTCTCTCGGGAGTACCCATGACCTCTACCGCCAGCCTCGCCGACACCCTCCACCTGCCGCAGGACGTGCAGGACCTGCTGTTCCGCGAGGCGCGCACGGCGAACTCGTTCTCCGCCGAGCCGGTGAGCGAGGAGCAGATCCAGGCGATCTACGACCTGGTGAAGTGGGCGCCGACGTCGATGAACACCCAGCCCCTGCGCGCGCTGGTGATCCGCACCGAGGAGGGCAAGCGGCGGCTGCTGCCGCACATGTCCGAGGGCAACCGCGCCAAGACCGCCGCCGCCCCGGTGACCGTGGTGCTGGCCGCCGACACCGACTTCCACGAGAACCTGCCCAAGACCTTCCCGCACAAGCCGGACGCCAAGGACCTGTTCGCCGACGAGTCCGGCCGGGAGGGCTTCGCGCGGCTGAACGCGCTGCTGCAGGTCGGCTACTTCATCATCGGCGTGCGCGCCGCCGGGCTGGCCGCCGGCCCGATGACCGGCTTCGACGCCGCCGGGATCGACGCCGAGTTCTTCGCCGGCCGCAAGTGGAAGTCCCTGGTCGTGGTCAACGTCGGCAAGCCGGGGGACAACCCGTGGTTCGACCGGCTGCCGCGGCTGGACTACGACGAGGTCGTCGAGACCGTCTGAAGTCCCTCGCGGAAGACCGCGGGCGGGCGGCGGATAGCATCGGTGGGACATCACTTCGTTCGAAGGAGCCCATCGTGAACCAGCCGTCGTCCACCGCAGCCGCACCCGCCGCCAGCGTGGTGGTGCCGGCCGGGACCACGGCCGGAGCCGCGATCCGCGAGGCGGGCCTGCCGGCCAAGGGGCCGGACGCGATCGTCGTCGTCCGCGACGCCGAGGGGCGCCTGCGCGACCTGGCGTGGGCGCCCGAGGCGGACGCCCCGGTGGAGCCCGTCGCGGCGGACACCGAGGACGGCCGCAGCGTCATCCGCCACTCCGCGGCGCACGTGCTCGCGCAGGCGGTGCAGCAGCAGTTCCCGGAGGCCAAGCTCGGCATCGGCCCGCCCGTCAAGGACGGCTTCTACTACGACTTCCTCGTCGACAAGCCGTTCACCCCGGAGGATCTGCAGGCGCTGGAGAAGCGCATGAAGCAGATCATCAAGGGGGCGCAGCAGTTCTCGCGCCGCCGCTTCGACTCGGTCGAGCAGGCGCGCGAGGAGCTCGCGGACGAGCCGTTCAAGCTGGAGCTCATCGACCTCAAGTCCGCTGAAGACACAGTGGACACCTCCGAGGTGATGGAGGTGGGTGGCGGCGAGCTGACCATCTACGACAACCTCGACCCGCGCACCAAGGAGCGCGTGTGGAGCGACCTGTGCCGCGGCCCGCACGTGCCGACCACGAAGTTCATCCCGGCGTTCAAGCTGACCCGCGTGGCCGCCGCGTACTGGCGCGGCAGTGAGAAGAACCCGCAGCTGCAGCGGATCTACGGCACCGCGTGGGAATCGGCCGAGGCGCAGGACGCCTACCTGGAGCGGCTGGCCGAGGCGGAGCGGCGCGACCACCGCCGCCTGGGCGCGGAGCTGGACCTGTTCTCCTTCCCCGAGGAGATCGGCTCGGGCCTGCCGGTGTTCCACCCCAAGGGCGGCATCATCCGGCGCGAGCTGGAGAACTACTCGCGCCGCCGCCACGAGGAGTCCGGCTACGAGTTCGTGAACACCCCGCACATCACCAAGTCCGGGCTGTTCTACACCTCGGGTCACCTGCCCTACTACGCCGAAACCATGTTCCCGCCGCTGCCCCTGGAGGGCGAGGAGTACTACCTCAAGGCGATGAACTGCCCGATGCACCACCTGATCTTCCGGTCGCGCGGGCGGTCCTACCGGGAGCTGCCGCTGCGGCTGTTCGAGTTCGGCACGGTGTACCGCTACGAGAAGTCCGGTGTGGTGCACGGCCTGACCCGGGTGCGCGGGCTGACCATGGACGACTCGCACATCTACTGCACGCAGGAGCAGATGCCGGGCGAGCTGCGGTCGCTGCTGCGGTTCGTGCTGGACCTGCTGGCCGACTACGGCCTCTCGGACTTCTACCTCGAGCTGTCCACCCGCGGGGACTCGGACAAGTTCATCGGCTCCGACGAGGAGTGGGAGGAGGCCACCGAGACACTGCGGCAGGCCGCCATCGACTCCGGGCTGGAGCTGGTACCGGACCCGGGCGGCGCGGCCTACTACGGCCCGAAGATCTCGGTGCAGGCCAAGGACGCCATCGGCCGGTCGTGGCAGATGTCGACCATCCAGCTGGACTTCAACCACCCCAAGCGGTTCGAGCTGAGCTACACCGCCGCCGACGGCAGCCGCAAGCAGCCGGTGGTCATCCACCGCGCGTTGTTCGGCTCGATCGAGCGGTTCTTCGGGGTGCTCACCGAGCACTACGCGGGCGCGTTCCCGGCGTGGCTGGCGCCGGTGCAGGTGGTCGGGATCCCGATCGCCGACGAGCACGCCGAGCACCTGCGCGGCGTGGAGAAGGCGTTGCGCGCCAAGGGGATCCGCGTCGAGGTGGACACCAGCGACGACCGCATGCAGAAGAAGATCCGCACCCACACCACCCAGAAGGTGCCGTTCATGGTGCTGGCCGGTGGCAAGGACGTCGAGGCGGGCGCGGTGTCGTTCCGGTTCCGCGACGGCAGCCAGATCAACGGGGTGCCGGTGGACGACGCGGTGGAGGCGATCGCCGGCTGGATCGCGCGGAGGGAGAACAGCTCGCCGACGGCCGAGGCGCTCCAGGCGGTCCTGCCTTGACCGAGCCGGAGCTGGTGGGCCAGGACGGGGTCGGGGTGCCGGACGCGTTGCAGCGGCTGTGGACCCCGCACCGGCTGGCCTACGTGCAGGGGCAGGACAAACCGGAGGGCGACGAGCCCGAGGGGTGCCCGTTCTGCCGCCTGCTCGGCCTGGACGACGCCGAGGCGCTGATCCTCGCGCGGGGCGAGCACGTGTGGGCGGTGCTGAACCTGTACCCGTACAACCCGGGGCACCTGATGGTGCTGCCGTACCGGCACGTGGCCGACTACCCGGACCTGACGCCGGAGGAGACGCGGGAGCTGGCGGAGTTCACCCAGCACGCGATGAAGGTGGTGCGGTCGGTGTCCGGGGCGCACGGGTTCAACATCGGGATGAACCAGGGCGTGATCGCCGGTGCCGGCATCGCGGCGCACCTGCACCAGCACCTGGTGCCCCGCTGGGGTGGCGACGCGAACTTCATGCCGGTGATCGGCCAGACGAAGGTGCTGCCCCAGCTGCTGGGCGAAACGCGCGAGCTGCTGTCGACGGCCTGGCACCGGATCTGAGCGCGCGAACGGGCCCGGACCGGGAGGTCCGGGCCCGTTTCGTCGCGGTGTTTCAGGCCTTGAGACCGGCCTCGATGTTCAGCTCGATCTTGACCTTGTCGCCCAGGACGGCGGTCGGGATGGAGGCGCCGACACCGAAGTCGGAGCGGCTGATCTCGGTGGTGGCCGAGATGCCGAAGACCTTGCTGCCCTCGGTCATGCCGTCGGCGAACCCGCCGACCTCGGCGGCCAGGGTGACGGCCTTGGTGACGCCGTGGACGGTCAGCTCACCGTCGATGAAGTACTCGCCGTCCTCGGCGCGCACGCCGGTGGAGACGAAGGTCAGGGTCGGGAACCGCTCGACGTGCAGGAAGTCGGCGTTCTTGACGTGCGCGTCGCGGTCGGCGTTCTTCGTGTCGATGCTGTCGGCCTTGATCGTCGCGGTGACCTTCGAGTCGGCGAGGTCGGCGCCGGTCACGATCTCGCCCTCGACCTCGGCGAACCGGCCGCGGACCTTGGACACGCCGAGGTGGCGCACGACGAAGTCGACGTCGGAGTGCGTGGAGTCGATGGTCCAGGTGCCGGCGATGTAACCGGGGATCTCGGTCGTCGAAGCGGTCATCAGTCGTCTCCTCGAAAACTATGCTTGGTTGAGCCCTCAACCACACCGTAGCGCACGCTGGTTGAGCTCTCAACTAGAGGTACCATGTACGTCATGTCCGAACCGCGATGGCTCAGCGAAGACGAACAGCGTGTGTGGCGCGCGTTCTCGGCCGCCGTCACCATGCTGCGCAGCCACGTGGAATCCCAGCTCCAGCGCGACGCCGGCATGCCGCACACCTACTACGAGGTCCTCGTCGTGTTGTCCGAGTCGCCCGGCCGCACGCTGCGGATGAGCGAGCTGGCCGAGAAGTGCCATTCGTCACGCAGCCGGCTCTCGCACGCGGTCGCGCGCCTGGAGGCCAACGGCTGGGTGCGCCGCGACAGCTGCGGCACCGACAAGCGCGGCTCGTTCGCCAGGCTGACCGACCGGGGCTTCGCCGCGCTCGTCGCCGCGGCTCCCGGGCACGTCGAGGCCGTGCGCGAGGCCCTGTTCGACGCGCTCACCCCCGGTCAGGTGCGGGCGCTGGAGGAGATCTCCGAGGCGATCCGCGACCAGCTCACGCCCCAGTGCGCGAAGGCGAGGGCCGCCGCGGACGAGCAGCTGGACCAGCTCGCCTGAGCGCGCGCGGCGCCTTGGGCGCGCCGCGTCACCGGAGTGTCGTAGCGGGTGGATAGGCTGCGGTCAGCAAACCGACCCCGCAGCCCCAGGTGGAACGCCGAGAGCGATGGACATGCCCGCCGATACCGCCACCCCGACGATCCGATGCTGAACATCTTCGCGCGAGCGTCCGTCTCGCGAGCCCTGGACCCGCTCGGCCACGCGCTGGTGCGGGCCGGGCTCACCCCGAACGCGATGACCATGATCGGCACGGCCGGCGCGATCGCCTGTGCCCTGGTGTTCTTCCCGAACGGGATGCTGCTCGCCGGCACGTTCACCGTGTGGGGCTTCGCGATGCTCGACCTGCTCGACGGCGCGATGGCCCGCGCCCGCGGGTACGGCACGCCGTTCGGCGCGACCCTGGACGCCACCTGCGACCGGCTCGCCGACGGCGCCCTGTTCGCCGGCATCGCGTGGTGGTGCTTCGCGGTCGAGCACAACCTGCGCGCCGCCGCGGCCTGCCTGATCTGCCTCGTGCTGGCCCAGGTGATCTCCTACATCAAGGCCCGCGCCGAAGCGGAGGGTCTCAAGGCCGACGGCGGGCTGGTCGAGCGCGCCGAGCGGCTGATCATCGCGCTCGTCGGCACCGGGCTGGAGGGCCTGGGCGTGCCGTTCGCCGTCGAGGGCACCCTGTGGCTGCTCGCGCTCGGCTCGATCATCACCACGATCCAGCGCATGCTCGCCGTCGCCGCCTCCGCGCGGGAGGCGGGCTGATGGGCCGGTTCGGCGAGCGGATGGCCGACCTCGGCTACGCGGCGGGCTGGAACGTGGTGCGCCGCCTGCCGGTGCCGCTGGCCAAGGCCGGCTTCGGGCTGGCCGCGGACTTCGCGGCCAAGCGCAAGGGCCCCGGGGTGCGGCAGCTGCGCCGCAACCTGGCCCGCGTCGTGCCGCAGGCCGACGACACCGAACTGGACGAACTGACCCGGCAGGCCGTGCGCTCCTACGCGCGCTACTGGCACGAGGCGTTCCGCCTGCCCAGCGTGGATCCGGACGACATCCGGGCCCGGGTCGGCGCGACCATCAGCGGGGTGGAGAACCTCGACGCGGCGCTGGCCGAGGGCAACGGCGCCGTGGTCGCCCTGCCGCACAGCGGGAACTGGGACGTGCCGGGCATCTGGGCGGTCGGCCGGTACGGCCCGTTCACCACGGTCGTCGAGCGGCTGAAGCCGGAGTCGCTGTTCCAGCGGTTCGTGGCCTACCGCGAGTCGCTCGGGTTCGAGATCCTGTCCGCCGACGGCGGCACCGGTTCGTTCCGGCTGCTGCTGCAGCGGCTGCGGGAGAACCGGGTGGTGTGCCTGATCGCCGACCGCGACCTGTCCGGCAGCGGCGTGCCGGTGTCGTTCTTCGGTGAGAAGACCAGCATGCCGGCCGGTCCGGCCCGGCTGGCGGCCAGCACCGGCGCGGCGCTGCTGCCGGTGGGCAGCTGGTTCACCGAGGACGGCTGGGGGATCCGCATCCACCCGCGGATCCGCGTGGCGCACCGCACCGAGGTGCCCGCCGCGACCCAGGCGCTGGCCGACGTCTTCGCCGGTGACATCGCGGCGCACCCGGCGGACTGGCACATGATGCAGAAGCTGTGGACCGCCGATTTCGAGGAGGCGACCTTTTCCGCGACGGAGGAAGCGGCGTGAAGGTCGGGATCGTCTGCCCGTACTCCTTCGACGTCCCCGGCGGGGTCCAGGGGCACGTCACGGACCTGGCGCGGGCGCTGCTGGACCGCGGCCACGAGGTGTCGGTGCTGGCGCCCGCCGACGAGGACGCCGATCTGCCCGATTTCGTGCACCCCGCGGGCAAGGCGCTGGGCATCCCGTACAACGGGTCGGTCGCGCGGCTGCAGTTCGGCCCGGTGTCCTACGCGCGGGTCCGGCGGTGGCTGCGTGAGGGCGGCTTCGACGTGCTGCACCTGCACGAGCCGGCCGCGCCGAGCCTGTCGCTGCTGGCGCTGAAGGTCGCCGACGGGCCGATCGTCGCCACGTTCCACACGTCCACGCCGCGGTCGCGGACGCTGTCGGCGTTCCAGCCGGTGCTGCGGCCGCTGCTGGAGAAGATCACCGCCCGCATCGCGGTGTCCGCGCTGGCGCGGCGGGTGCAGGTCGAGCACGCCGGCGGGGACGCGGTGGAGATCCCCAACGGGGTCGACGTCGAGTTCTTCTCCCGCGCCCAGCCGCTCGACGGGTATCCGCGGGCCGGGGGCACGATCGGGTTCGTGGGCCGGTTCACCGAGCCGCGCAAGGGCATGGAGGTCCTGCTCGGCGCGGCCCGCCGCCTGCTGCCGGAGTTCCCGGAGCTGCGGCTGCTCGTGGTGGGCCGCGGCGAGGCGGACGTGCTGCGCCGGATGGCGGGCCCGGAGCTGGCGCCGCACCTGGAGCTGCTCGGCCAGGTCGACGACGCCACGAAGGCGCGGGCGCTGCGCAGCGTCGACGTCTACTGCGCGCCCAACACCGGCGGCGAGAGCTTCGGGATGATCCTGACCGAGGCGATGGCGGCCGGGACCGCGGTGGTGGCGAGCAACCTGGACTCGTTCCGCCGTGTGCTCGACGACGGGCGCGCGGGGGCGTTGTTCACCACCGGCGACAGCGTGGCGCTGGCGAACTGCCTGCGGGAGCTGCTCGGCGACCCGGCGCGGCGGACGTCGCTGGCCGCGGCGGCGGGGGAGCGGGTCACGATCTACGACTGGCCGGTGGTGGTGACGCAGGTGCTGCGGGTCTACGAGACGGCGATCGCCGCCGACCCGCGGCGGGTCAGTGCGGAGGACGTGCCGCTGTGAACTGGTTCGTGCTGGTCGTCTCGATCGTCGCGGCGGTGGTGGTGCTCGGCGGGCTGTTCCTGGTCGCCACGGCGAACCGGCTGGACCGGCTGCACGTCCGGCTGGACGCCGGGTGGGCGGCGCTGGACGCGGCGCTGGCGCGGCGGGCGGTGGTGGCGCGGGCGGTGGCCGCGGTCGACGGGGCCGCGCCCGGTCTCCGGGAGGCCGCCGACATCGCGGAGAAGGCGCCGCGCGCCGAGCGGGAGGTCGCGGAGAACGAGCTGACGCGGCTGCTGGCGTCGATCGACCGGGCCCGGCTGCCCGCGGAGCTGGCCGGGGAACTCGCCGATGCCGAACACCGGGTCGTCATCGCGCGGCGCGTGCACAACGACGCGGTGCGGGCGGTGCTGGTGCTGCGCCGGCGGCGGAAGGTGAGGTACTTCAAGCTCGCCGGCACCGCGCGGCAGCCGGAGTACTTCGAGATCGCGGAACCGCCGGTGCCCGGCGCTTAGGGGCGGGGCGTTGGTTGCCGTGTTCGCTTCGCTGGTGACGGAATCGCTGGTGCCGGGCGCTTAGGATCGGGGCATGGCTGCGGAAGATCCGGCGTGCGCGGTGGCGCACGGCGCGAAGGGTTCGCCGGCGCAGACGCGGACGCTGGTTGCCGTGTTCGCCTCACCGGTCGCGGAGTTCCTGCTGCGCTACGGCGAGGACCTCGGATACCGGACGGTGCTGTACGACCCGGACCCGTCGCGAGCGGTTCCGGGCGCGACGGCCGAGTTGCCGGATCTGGACGAGGACACCGACGTCGTGGTGACCGACCACCACCGGCCCGAGCTGGGTGCCGCGCTGCGGGACGTGCTGGCGCGGCCGGTGCGCTGGGCCGGGGTGATGGGCAACCCGCGGCACGAGGGCCCGCACGTGGCGGCGCTGCGCTCGCTGGGCGTGCCGGAGGCCGACATCGCCCGGGTGCACCGTCCGATCGGCCTGGACATCGGCTCACGCCACCCAGCCGAAATCGCGATCGCGACACTGGCCGGCCTGATCGCGGACCGCAACAACCGTCCCGGCGGCTTCTTCACCCGCTGACCGGCCGGGGCCCCGCGCCCCCCCCCGACGACCCCGCGCCCGCCGCGGGGCGCGCGGCCGGGAAGTTCGCGCGGGCCGCGCGCGCCGGCCGGCGCGACTCACGCCCGCCAGCAATCCGCGCGGCACCCCCGGAGGCGACGGCGCGCCTCGCGCGCCCGACGGCGTGCCTTGCGCGCCCGGCCGCGCCTTGCGTGGCGAAGATCGATCCCACCCGCGACCCCGGAACTCACGCGCCAGAGCCAAAACTCCCGCGGCGAGTGCGGAACTCGCGCTCCTGAATGTGGAACTCACGCGGCGAGCGCAGGACTCGCGCTCCTGAATGTGGAACTCGCGCGGCTGAGCGCGGGACTCGCGTGCCTGAATGTGGAACTCGCGCGGCTGAGCGCGGGACTCGCGTGCCTGAATGTGGAACTCGCGCGGCTGAGCGCGGGACTCGCGTGCCTGAATGTGGAACTCGCGCGGCTGAGCGCGGGACTCGCGCGGCCGAGCGACCTTGCGCGAGTCCCACCTTCGTGACCGCGAGTCCCACCTTCGTGGCCGCGAGTTCCCCGTTCGCGGGCGCGAACTGCCCGCTCCGCGGCGCGGGTTCCGCACGCGGCCGCGAGCGCGGAACTCGGCTCAGCGCAGTGCCGCCCGCGCCGCGGCTCCGGCGCTGCCCACGTCCAGATCCACCGTCACGAACTCGCCGTCCGCCCGGCCCCGCTCCGTCACCGCGAGCCCGATCAGCGCCAGCTCGGCCGCGAGGTCGCGCAGCGCCCACTGCTCCGGCGTCTCCGCCCCCACTGGCTCGGTCTCGTCGCGCTGCCACGCGGCCACGGCGGCCTCCGCGAGCGCGCGCGGCAGCCGGACGGTGATCCGGTGCTCCCCGATCGCCGTGCCGATCGCCGCCAGCACCTCCGCATCCTCGCGGTAGCGCGAGTACTGTCCGGTCATCCCGTGAGAATAGGCAACACACCGCCGCCCGCGCTGGTGAATTTCAGGCGTACGCGGCGGCCAGGTTCTCCGGCAGCGGGTCGTACCGCGTGTGCCGCCGGGTGAACGTCGCCGTGCCGGAGCTCAGCGAACGCAACTCCGTGGTGTACCGCAGCAACTCGGTCGCCGGCACCTCGGCGCGGATGACGCTCCGCCCACCACCGACCGACTCGGTGCCCAGCACCCGGCCCCGCCGCGAGGACAGGTCGCCCAGCACCGCGCCCAGGTACTCGTCGGGCACCCGCACGTCGACCTCGTCCAGCGGTTCGAGCAGCACGACCCGCCCGTTCGCGGCGGCCTCCTTCAGCGCCAGCGCGCCCGCGGTCTGGAACGCCGCGTCCGAGGAGTCCACGCTGTGCGCCTTGCCGTCGACGAGCGTCACGCGCACGTCGACCACCGGGTAGCCGGCCACCAGCCCGCGCTGCAGCTGCGCCCGCACCCCCTTCTCCACGCTCGGGATGAACTGGTGCGGGATCGCCCCGCCGACGATCCGGTCCACGAACTCGAACCCGGCGCCACGCGGCAGCGGCTCGACCTCGATGTCGCACACCGCGTACTGGCCGTGCCCGCCGGACTGCTTCACGTGCCGCCCGTGCCCCTTCGCCGGGCCGGCGAACGTCTCGCGCAGGCTCGTCTTGACCGGCTCGGTGTCCACTTCGGCCCCACCGGCCCGCAGCCGCGACAACACGACGTCCGCGTGCGCCTCGCCCATGCACCACAGGACCAGCTGCGACGTCTCGGCGTTGCGCTCCAGCCGCAGCGTCGGGTCGCCGGCCACGAGCCGGGACAGGTTGCGCGCCAGGGCGTCCTCGTCGCTGCGGTTGCGGGCGACCACGGCCACCGGCAGCAGCGGCTCGGGCATCGGCCACGGGCGCATCAGCAGCGGGTGGTCGGGGGAGGAGACGGTGTCCCCGGTCTCGGCCGAGCCGACCTTGGTCAGCGCGCACAGGTCGCCGGCCACGCAGTAGGGCACCTCGCGCAGGTTCGCACCCAGCGGCGAGTACAGGTGCGCCACGCGCTCGTCGGTGTCGTGGTCCTCGTGGCCGCGCTCGGCCAGGCCGTGCCCGGACACGTGCACCGGCCGCTCGGGCCGCAGCGTCCCGGAGAACACCCGGACGAGCGACACGCGCCCGACGTAGGAGTCCACCGCGGTGCGCACCACCTCGGCGGCCAGCGGCCCGTCGGGATCGGTGTTCAGCTCCGGGTGCGGCGCGCCGTCGGGCGTGGTGACCGGCGGCAGCTTGTGCTCCAGCGGTGACGGGAACGCGCGCACGATGCCGTCGAGCACCTGGGCCAGGCCCACGCCGGTGGTCGCGCACACCGGGATGACCGGGTGGAACGACCCGCGGGCGACGGCCGTCTCCAGGTCCGCGATCAGGGTGTCCTCGCTGATCTCCTCGCCGGCGAGGTAGCGGTCCATGAGGGTCTCGTCCTCGCTCTCGGCGATGATGCCCTCGATCAGCTCGTTGCGTGCCTCGGTCAGCCGCTCCAGGTCCTCGGGCGAGGGATCGGTCAGCCGCGGCGGGAAGCCCTGCGAGTAGTCGTAGCGGCGACGGGTGATCAGCCCGACCAGGCCCGGCTCCGGCCCGCTCGCCGGCAGGTACAGCGGCAGCACGCCGGCGCCGAACGCGTCCTGGCACGCGGCGATCTCGCCCTCGGGGTCGGCGCGGTGGTGGTCCAGGCGCGAGACGATCACGGCGCGGGGCATGCCCACGGCGGCGCACTCCTCCCAGATGGCCACCGTCGCCGGGTCGACGCCCTCGGCCGAGCACACCACGAACAGGGCGGCGTCGGCGGCGCGCAGCCCGGCGCGCAGCTCGCCCACGAAGTCGGCGTACCCCGGGGTGTCGATCAGGTTGATCTTGTGGCCGGCGTGCATCACCGGCGCCACCGACAGCCCGACCGAACGCTGCTGACGCACGGCCGCCGGGTCGTGGTCGCAGACCGTGGTCCCCTCCACAACGGAACCGGCCCTGGTCACGGTGCCGGACACCGCGAGCAGGGCCTCGGTGAGGGTGGTCTTGCCGGATCCCGAGGGACCCACCAGGACCACGTTGCGGACCTTGACCGGGTCGTCCACAGCGACCGCGGCTCCGGTGTCGGCGGTGCGGGTTTGCTTGTCGGCCATGGCGGGCTCCCCGGGGGCGACGCTGTCTACAGGTGTGTCCTCGATCACACACCCGGGGAGCATGGTCCGGCAAGCCCGCGGGGTCAGGTTGCGCCTGCGGGGCGAAAAGTGGACTGCTGAGATCGCGGCGAACTGGCCTGGGGGAGCGGTCCACCAGAACCTAAACTGGACGTCGAACCCCTTCGTGTTTTCGTGAAAGGCGTCCTGTCGTGTCCGAAGTTCAGTCCAGCAGTTCCGCCGCGCCCGGGCGGGGCACCGCGCGTGTCAAGCGTGGGATGGCCGAGATGCTCAAGGGCGGCGTGATCATGGACGTCGTCACCCCCGAGCAGGCGAAGATCGCCGAGGATGCCGGCGCGGTGGCCGTGATGGCGCTGGAGCGGGTGCCCGCCGACATCCGCGCGCAGGGCGGGGTCGCGCGGATGAGCGACCCGGACCTCATCGAGGGCATCATCGGCACGGTGTCCATCCCGGTGATGGCCAAGGCGCGCATCGGCCACTTCGTCGAGGCGCAGGTGCTGCAGTCGCTCGGGGTGGACTACATCGACGAGTCCGAGGTGCTCACCCCGGCCGACTACGCGAACCACATCGACAAGTGGGCGTTCACCGTGCCGTTCGTGTGCGGGGCGACGAACCTGGGCGAGGCGCTGCGCCGCATCAACGAGGGCGCCGCGATGATCCGCTCCAAGGGCGAGGCCGGCACCGGCGACGTGTCGAACGCGACCACCCACATGCGCAAGATCCGCGCCGAGATCCGGCGGCTGACGTCGCTGCCCGAGGACGAGCTGTACGTGGCCGCCAAGGAGATGCAGGCGCCGTACGAACTGGTGCGCGAGGTCGCGGAGAAGGGCAAGCTGCCGGTCGTGCTGTTCACCGCCGGCGGAATCGCGACCCCGGCCGACGCGGCGATGATGATGCAGCTCGGCGCCGAGGGCGTGTTCGTCGGATCGGGGATCTTCAAGTCGGGCGACCCGGCGAAGCGCGCCGAGGCGATCGTGAAGGCCACCACGTTCCACGACGACCCGGACGTGATCGCGAAGGTGTCGCGTGGCCTCGGGGAGGCGATGGTGGGCATCAACGTGGACGAGGTGCCGGAACCGCACCGCCTCGCCGGCCGCGGTTGGTAGGCGCGCTCGGCGAGGCGGGGGTGCTCGCTCGGCGGGTGCCTCCGCTTGGTGGGTGCCTCCGCTTGGTGGGTGCCTCCGCTTGGTGGGTGCCTCCGCTTGGCGGATGCTCCGCTTGGTGGGTGCGTTCGCTTGGTGGGCGCCTTCGCTTGGTGGGGTGCTCGCTTGGCAGGCGCCTTCGCTTGGTGGGTCCGTTCGTTTGGCGGGTGGGTTCGCCTGGCGGGTGCGTCAGGCGGGGGTGCACTCACGAGTGGACCCCTCGTGGCCTCATGACTGGCCCTCTCGCTCGGCGGCGAGCCGGTGGACACCTCGTGCGGCGACGACCGTGCCAGTCGTGCGCGCACGACTGGCCTCTTCGCCCGGGCGCGAGTGGTGCTTCTCGTGTGAGCACGAGAGTGCCACTTGGGCGGGTGTGAGAGTGCCACTCGTGCGGCTGTGAGTGGGCAGCTCTTGGTGCGCGAGAGTGCCTGTCGTGTGGGTGCGAGTGGCGCCTGCGCGAGTGGGCGTGTCGTGGCGAGCGAGAAGGTCTGTCGTGGGCTCGTGACTGGTCCTTTCGCTCGGCGGCGAGCCACTGGGCATCTCGTGCGGCGGCGACTGTGCCAGTCGTGCAGGCACGAGTGTGCTTTTCGCCCGGGCGCGAGTGGTGCTTCTCGTGCGGGCGCGCGCGAGTGCGGGTCGTCTGGGTGTGGGAGTGCAGCTCGTGTGGGGGTGGCTGGGCCGCTCGTGTGGGCGTGACTGGGCGGCTCGTGCGGGTGCGGGAGTCCCGCAGGTGTCGGCGCGAGTGAGCCGCTCGTGTGGGTGTGAGAGTGCCACTCGTGCGCGCGTGAGGGGGCCGTTCGTGCGGGTGCGAGGGTGCCACTCGTGTGGGCGCGAGAGTGCCGTTCGTGCGGGCGCGGCTGGCGATCGTGCGGCTGGCGATCGTGCGGCTGGGCATCTCGTGGCGGGGTGAGTGGGCCTCTCGTCAAACCCGCGACTGGACCCGCCGCGAGGTAGCACGCCGGGGCGGCCGCCCGCGGAACGAAACCCACCGAGGGGCCCTCGCCCACCCGGCGAGGCCCGCGGCGGAATACAGTAATCACGAAGCGTTTCAGGAGGTCAGGTGTCCGCGGTACCGCAGATCGGCGTGCTCGCGCTCCAGGGGGACGTCCGGGAGCACGCCGCCATGGTCGAGCGCGCCGGCGGGCGCGCCGTCACCGTCCGGCGGGCGTCCGAGCTCGCGGCCGTCGACGGGCTCGTCCTGCCCGGCGGGGAGTCCACCACCATGTCGCGCCTGCTCGAGACCTTCGAGCTGCTCGGCCCGCTCCGGGAGCGGCTCGCCGCCGGAATGCCCGCCTTCGGCTCGTGCGCGGGCATGATCCTGCTCGCGAAGCAGGCCCTGGACGGCCGCCCCGACCAGCACCAGCTCGGCGCGCTCGACGTCATCGTCCGGCGCAACGCCTTCGGCCGCCAGGTCGACTCCTTCGAGGAGGACCTGGCCTTCGACGCCCTCCCGGGCGGCCCCCTGCACGCGGTCTTCATCCGCGCCCCCTGGGTGGAAAAAGCCGGCGACGGGGTCGAGGTCCTGGCCACGGTGCCCGCGACCGAAACGACCGGCGCTAGGATCGTCGCGGTCCGGCAGGGGCCGGTGCTCGCCACGGCCTTCCACCCGGAGCTGACCGGGGACGATCGGGTCCATCGCCTGTTCGTGCAGATGGTGCGGGACGCGGCGACGACGAGCGAGACGGAGGAGAGATGAGCGGCCACTCCAAGTGGGCCACCACGAAGCACAAGAAGGCCGCCCTCGACGCCAAGCGTGGCAAGCTGTTCGCGAGACTCATCAAGAACATCGAGGTCGCCGCGCGGACCGGCGGGGGCGACCCCGAGGGCAACCCCACCCTCTACGACGCCATCCAGAAGGCGAAGAAGAACTCGGTCCCGCAGGACAACATCGAGCGCGCCCGCAAGCGCGGCGCCGGTGAGGAAGCGGGCGGCGCGGACTGGCAGACGATCAACTACGAGGGCTACGGCCCCAACGGCGTCGCCGTGCTGATCGAGTGCCTGACCGACAACCGCAACCGCGCGGCCGGCGAGGCCCGCACCGCGCTGACCCGCAACGGCGGCTCGCTGGCCGACCCGGGCTCGGTGTCGTACCTGTTCAACCGCAAGGGCGTGGTGATCATGCCCAAGAACGACCTGTCCGAGGACGACGTCCTGATGGCCGTCCTCGACGCGGGCGCCGAGGAGGTCAACGACCTCGGCGACAACTTCGAGATCGTCTCCGAGGCCACCGACCTGGTCAACGTCCGCAAGGCGCTGCAGGACGCCGGCTACGACTACGAGTCGGCCGACCCGACGTTCCTGCCGTCGGTGAGCGTCCCGCTCGACGCCGAGGGCGCCAAGAAGGTCTTCCGGCTGATCGACGCGCTCGAGGACTGCGACGACGTCCAGAACGTCTACGCCAACTTCGATGTCTCCGACGAGGTGCTCGAAGAAGTCGGCGCATAACACCCGCGCGTCCCAAGGCCCTCCGGCGCAGCCGCACCGGAGGGCCTTGTCGTGCAAGAAGAATTTTCCACCACCGGGGGCTGTGCCGCCGCCACCCGCGTACGGCAGAATGCCGCCCGTGACCGAGACCCTCGCGCCCGAAGAATCCGAGCTCCTCGAGTGGATCGTCAACCAGGCCGAAACCCGCGGCAACGCGGTGATCTCCGTGGCGGGCGACGATTCCGGGGCCGGGTACGCGTTCACGGCGTGCGTGTGGGCGCTGCACGAGGTCCCCGAGGCCGTCGTCGTCGGGCTGCCCGAGCAGATGGCGCCGGTCCTGCTCGACGCCTACGTCGACCGCGCCGCCAACGGCGAGGAGTTCGTGCCGGGCAAGGTCTACGACGACTTCTTCGAGGGCGTGCCGGTCACCTTCGAGCGCGTCGCCAAGGGCCACTACCTCGAGTACTTCGGCAGCGCGTTCCTGGTCTACCCGGACGGCGACTTCCCGGCGGTGCAGATCATCGTCGCCACCCCGGACGGGCACTGGCCGTGGAGCGCGGGCGCGCCCGAGGGCTTCGCCGGCTGGCAGCCGGTGCTCACCGAGAGCGGCGCGCCGGAGAGCTGGACCCCGGGCGTCGACGGTCCTTAATGGACGATCATCCGCCCCGGCGCGTCCTGCCGGGGCGGCGCCGCCCGGCGCGGTAGCCTCACCTCGAACGCGTGTTCGGCGGCAGGAGGGTGATCGGTGCGAGTGCTCGGCGTGGACCCCGGGCTGACCCGGTGCGGGCTCGGCGTGGTGGACGGGGGCACCGGCCGCACCGTCAGCTGCGTGGCCGTGGACGTCGTCCGCACCCCGGTCGACGACACCCTGGAACGGCGCCTGCTCGCGGTCTCCGACGCCGTCGAGCGCTGGCTGGACACCTACCGCCCGGAGGCCGTCGCCATCGAGCGCGTCTTCAGCCAGCACAACGTGCGCACCGCGATGGGCACCGCGCAGGCCGGGGGAGTCGTGGCGCTGGCCGCCGCCCGCCGCGGGCTGCCGGTCGTGTTCCACACCCCCAGCGAGGTCAAGGCCGCCGTCACCGGCAGCGGCCGCGCGGACAAGGCGCAGGTCACCGGCATGGTGACCCGGCTGCTCGGGCTCGCGAGCGCGCCCCGCCCGGCCGACGCCGCGGACGCCCTCGCGCTGGCCATCTGCCACCTGTGGCGCCAGCCGATGCGCGACCGCCTCGCCGAGGCCGAGGCCCGCGCGGCCGAATTCGCCCGCGCGCACCAGGCCCGGCTCGCCGCGGCGGCGAAGGCGGCCAATACCGTGTCGGCGGCGGTTCCGCGCCGGACGAAGGCGCGGACACCAGGGAAGGGAGTGCGGGGATGATCTCCTCGGTCCGGGGCGAGGTGCTCTCGGTCGGGCTCGACCACGTCGTGGTGGAGGTCGGCGGGGTCGGCCTCGCGGTGCAGGCCACGCCGTCGACGCTGGCCACGCTGCGGCGCGGCGAAGAGGTCCGCCTCTACACCTCGCTGGTGGTGCGCGAGGACTCGCTGACCCTGTTCGGCTTCGCCGACGCCGAGGCCCGCGAGCTGTTCGGCCTGCTGCAGACCGTCTCCGGCATCGGCCCGCGGCTGGCGCTGGCCGCGCTGGCCGTGCTCGACCCGGACAAGCTGCGCACCGCGCTGGCCGAAGGCAACATCACCGTCCTCACCCAGGTCCCGGGCATCGGCCGCAAGGGCGCCGAGCGGCTCACCCTCGAACTGCGGGACAAGGTCGCCGCGGCCGGCGGGAGCGCCGAGACCACCGCGGCCCCGGCCGCCGGCGCCGTGCGCGCCGAGGTCGTCGAGGCCCTCACCGGGCTCGGGTTCCCCGCCAGGCAGGCCGAGCAGGCCGTGGAGAAGGTGCTGGCCGCGGGCGGGGCCGACACCACCCCGGCCGTGCTCCGCGCCGCCCTGAGCACCCTCGGGCGCAAGTGAGGCTGCTGACGCGTGCACGATGACGAGGTGACCGAGCACCCGGCGGACGAGACCCTCTCCGCGCTGCCCCAGCTGGGCGAGCGCGAGATGGAGACGACGCTGCGCCCGAGCCGGCTGAGCGAGTTCATCGGCCAGCCCCGGGTGCGCGAGCAGCTGGAACTGGTGCTGGAGAGCGCCCGGCGGCGCGGCGTCCCGCCGGACCACGTGCTGCTGTCCGGCCCGCCCGGCCTGGGCAAGACGAGCCTGGCGATGATCGTCGCGGCCGAGCTGGACGCCGCCATCCGCATCACCTCCGGCCCGGCCCTGGAACGCGCCGGCGACCTCGCCGCGATGCTGTCCAACCTCGCCGAGGGCGACGTGCTGTTCATCGACGAGATCCACCGCATCGCCCGCCCCGCCGAGGAGATGCTCTACCTGGCGATGGAGGACTTCCGGGTCGACGTGGTGGTCGGCAAGGGCCCGGGCGCCACCAGCATCCCGCTGGAGATCGCCCCGTTCACCCTGGTCGGCGCCACCACCCGCTCCGGTGCGCTGACCGGCCCGCTGCGCGACCGGTTCGGCTTCACCGGGCAGATGGAGTTCTACGCCGACCACGAGCTCGACCAGGTGATCCGGCGCTCGGCGAAGATCCTGGACATCGAGATCGACGCCGAGGGCAGCGCGGAGATCGCCCGCCGCTCCCGCGGCACGCCCCGCATCGCCAACCGGCTGCTGCGCCGCGTCCGCGACTACGCCGAGGTGCGCGAGGACGGCCGGGTCACCCTGGCCGTCGCCCGCGCCGCGCTGGCCGTCTACGACGTCGACGAGCTGGGCCTGGACCGGCTCGACCGCGCCGTGCTCGAGGCGCTGGTGCACTCCTTCGGCGGCGGGCCGGTCGGGGTCTCCACGCTGGCCGTCGCGGTGGGTGAGGAACCGGCGACGGTCGAGGAAGTCTGCGAGCCCTACCTGGTGCGCGCGGGTATGCTCGCGCGCACCCCGCGTGGCCGGGTCGCGACGGCGAGTGCCTGGGAACACCTGGGTCTGCGCCCACCGCCGCGCCCGGACCAGGCAGGGCCTACCCTGTTCGACTAACCGGGTGCAGGCCTGGTCAGTGGCGCCTGGCACACTCGAAAGAGCACATCCGGACAAATAGGTGCGACGGCCGGGGGCCGTGACACCGAATGGAGAATCATGGAACAGCTTTTCCTGCCGTTGCTGCTCATGCTCGTCGTGGCGATCCCGCTGGTGATGGGCACCCGGAAGCAGAAGCGTGCCGTGCAGGAGCAGCAGAAGCTGCAGAGCAGCCTGTCCGAGGGCGACCGGGTGATGACGACCTCCGGCCTCTACGGCACGGTGGCCGACACCAGCAACGACACCACGATCGACATCGAGATCGCGCCCGGTGTCGTGACGACGTGGCTGCGCCAGGCGGTGCGCGAGAAGGTCGCGCCCGAGGTGGCCGACGAGATCGAGACCGACGAGGCCGACGTCGTCGAGACCGCCGAGGTCGCCGACACCTCGGACACCACGGTGGCGCCCAAGGTCCAGGCCGACGAGAAGACCGCTGCTCCCTCGCTGGAGAGCGAGAAGAAGTAGCCCGGCGAGGGCAGCACCCCGGCGTCCGACGGTGGCGCCGGGGTCAACGCCGCGTTCACAACGCGGCGAGTAGTGTCTGCGTACCGCCGCGTAGGCGGCACGAGTTCCCGCGTAGCTGACCGTCGAGGAGAACGACCACCGTGGCACCACCGGCCGGGCGGATCCGCCCGGGACGCTATCTCGGCTTCTTCGTCCTGATCGTGGTCGTGCTCTACGCCCTGGTGTTCTTCACCGGCGGCGGTAAGCCCACGCCGAAGCTGGGCATCGACCTGCAGGGCGGCACACGGGTGACGCTGAGCGCCCGCACCCCGGACGGCTCGGCGCCCTCGCGCGAGTCCCTCAACCAGGCCCGCCAGATCATCGAGACCCGCGTGAACGGGATCGGCGTCAGCGGCACCGAGGTGATCCTCGACGGCAGCAACATCGTCATCACCGTGCCCGGCGAGCAGGGTGACCAGGCCAAGAAGCTCGGCCAGACCGCCCAGCTCGGCTTCCGCAAGGTGCTCGACGCGCAGACCGTGACCACCCCGCCGGTCGTGCCGCCCCCGGGCCAGGGCGACGATCCGGCCGCGATCCAGCAGGCCAAGGCCGCCCGCCAGGCCGCTGACCTGGTGACCGGCAGCGGCGACACGCTCGCCGCCGGCCCCGCGGCCGCGCAGGCGCTGGCCGCGTTCACCTGCTCCACGCAGGACCCGCTGCGCGGCAACGACGACCCGAACCTGCCGCTGCTCGCCTGCGACCAGACCGGCACCGAGAAGTACCTGCTCGGCCCGGTGTTCCTGAAGGGCACCGAGATCGACAACGCGATGTCCTCGGCGCCGGCGCAGAACAAGCCCGGCTGGACGGTCGACCTGTCGTTCAAGTCCGAGGGCCGCCAGACCTGGGCCGACTTCACCACCAAGAACATCGGCCAGCGCGCCGCGTTCGTGCTCGACACGCAGGTCGTGTCGGCGCCGACGATCCAGAGCGCGATCCTGGACGGCAACACCCAGATCAGCGGCAACTTCACCCAGGCCCAGACCAAGGACCTCGCGGACATCCTGAAGTACGGCTCGCTGCCGCTGTCGTTCACTTCCTCCGACGCCACCACCGTGTCGGCCACACTCGGCCTGGCCTCGCTCAAGGCGGGCCTGATCGCCGGCGGCATCGGCCTGGCGCTGGTGTTCGTCTACTGCCTGGTCTACTACCGGCTGCTCGGGGTGCTCACGGTCGTCTCGCTGGCGCTGTCCGGCCTGATCGTCTACGCGGTCCTGGTCCTGCTCGGGCGCTGGATCAACTTCACCCTCGACCTCGCCGGGGTCGCCGGGTTCATCATCGCCATCGGTGTCACCGCGGACTCGTTCGTGGTGTTCTTCGAACGGCTCAAGGACGAGATCCGCGAGGGCGGGCGCAGCTTCCGCTCGGCGGTGCCCCGCGGCTGGGTGCGCGCCCGGCGCACGATCCTCGCCTCGGACGCGGTCATGTTCCTCGCGTCCGCGGTGCTCTACGCCATCGCGGTCGGCGACGTCCAGGGCTTCGCCTTCACCCTGGGCATGTCGACCGTGCTCGACCTGATCGTGGTGTTCCTCGTGACGCACCCGCTGGTCGTGCTGGCGTCGAAGTCGAAGTTCCTGTCCCAGCCGAAGCTCACCGGCCTCGGCGGCGTGCAGACGCTGGCCGCGCAGCGCCGGTCCGCGCGCAAGGTGCCCGCCGGCGCGGGCGCGAAGGAGTCCTGACGTGGCAGACGAGCCGAACACCCCGAGCACCGACGCCGCGCCGGCCACGAAGAAGGCCGGTAAGGAGAGCGTGTTCCACCGCCTCTACGTCGGCACCGGCGCCTTCGACATCGTCGGCAAGCGCAAGCGCTGGTACCTGTTCTTCGCCGTCCTGATGCTGGTCTGCATCGCCTCGATCGGCATCAAGGGCTTCAACCTCGGCATCGAGTTCGAGGGCGGCACCCAGATCCAGATGCCCGCGCGCGGCGCGAACGGCCCGATCACCGCCGACGCCGCCAAGCAGGCGTTCGCCGACGCGCTCGGCGAGCAGGCCGACTCGGCGCAGACGGTCGGCGTCGGCGACGCGGCCACCGTCGAGCTGCGGTCCGACACCCTGGACGCCGACCAGGTCGCCAAGGTCAAGCAGACCCTGTTCGACCAGCTCAAGCCGATCGGCAGCAACGGCCAGCCCAGCGTGCAGGCCATCAGCGACAGCGCGGTGAGCGCGTCCTGGGGCCAGGAGATCTCCCAGCAGGCGCTGATCGCGCTCGCCGTGTTCATGGTGCTGGTGACCGTGTTCCTCGCGGTCTACTTCGAACGCTGGATGGCGGTCACCGCGCTCATCGCGCTGGTGCACGACATCCTCGTCACCGCGGGCATCTACTCGCTCGTCGGGTTCGAGGTCACGCCGGCGACGGTGATCGGCCTGCTGACGATCCTCGGGTTCTCGCTCTACGACACCGTGGTGGTGTTCGACAAGGTCAAGGAGAACACCCGCGGCATCCTCGGCCTGACCCGCCGCACCTACGCCGAGACCGCGAACCTGGCGCTGAACCAGACGCTGATGCGCTCGATCAACACCTCGGTCATCGCGCTGCTGCCGGTGCTGGGCCTGCTGGTCGTCGGCTACGTCCTGCTCGGCTCCGGCACGCTGCAGGACCTCGCGCTGGTGCAGCTGAGCGGCATGCTCGCCGGTGTGCTGTCGTCGCTGTTCCTGGCGACCCCGCTGCTGGTCGACTTCAAGATGCGCGACCCGAAGTACAAGCAGCAGGCCGACCGGGTCCGCGCGCGCCGGGCGAGCCAGGCGCGCAAGGCCGCCGAGCGCGACGAGGACTTCGACGCCAGCGACGACGAGGCGCTGGGCGCCGAGCTGCGCAAGGAGAAGGCGTACGCGGCCGCGGCGAGCGTCCCGGCGCGCACCCCGAAGGCGCAGCCGCGGCGCGGGCGGCCCTCGGGCAAGCGGAAGCGCTGACGTGGACCTGGAGCGTGCGCTCGGCCTGATCGCCGAGGTCCCGGACTTCCCGGAGCCGGGCGTGCTGTTCCGGGACCTGTCGCCGCTGTTCGCCGACGCGGACGGGTTCGCGGCGGTGATCGACGCGCTGGCGGCCACGGTCGACCCGGGCACCGACGTGCTGGCCGCGGTCGAGGCACGCGGGTTCCTGCTCGCCGCGGCCGTCGGCTACGCCCGCGCGATGGGCGTCGTGCTGGTGCGCAAGCCCGGCAAGCTGCCCAGCGTCGCGGGGCGGGTGGACTACGCCCTGGAGTACGGCACGGCGTCGCTGGAGCTGCCCTCCGGCGTGGTGCGGCCGGGGCAGCGGGCCGTGGTGGTCGATGACGTGCTCGCCACCGGCGGCACCGTCGCCGCGGCCTGTGAGCTGCTGGAGAAGGCGGGCGCGACGGTCACCGGCGTGTCCGTGGTGATGGAGCTGGCCGCCCTCGACGGGCGGTCGGCGCTGGCCGGCCGGAAGGTCAGCTCGCTCCTGGTCACCTGACCGTTCGGCGCGCGAGCGCGGCGGTCGGCGCGGCTGGGAACAACGAGGTGGCCCGCCGGGGTTACGCTTGGTGGTCTACAGGCCGCGCGATCAGCAGGAGGTGGGCTTGAGCCAGGAGCTCGAAAGCCCGGCGCCCGCCCGGGAGACCCCCGACAACCGCGGCACGCAGCCGCAGGGCGTCACCAGGGCACCGTCCGCCACCCGGCGTGTCCGCGCCCGGCTCGCGCGGCGGATCACCGCCCAGCGGGCCGCCCCGGTCAAGCAGGTCCTGGAACCGCTCGCCGCGATCCACCGCGACCTGCACCCGAACGCGGACCTGAGCCTCCTGCAGCGCGCCTACGACGTCGCGGAGGAGCTGCACCGTCACCAGCGGCGCAAGTCCGGCGACCCGTACATCACGCACCCGCTCGCGGTGGCGACCATCCTGGCCGAGCTGGGCATGGACACCACCACGCTGGTCGCGGCGCTGCTGCACGACACGGTCGAGGACACCGGCTACTCGGTGGAGCAGCTGACCGCCGACTTCGGCGAGAAGGTCGCGCAGCTCGTCGACGGCGTCACCAAGCTGGACAAGGTCAAGCTGGGCACCGCGGCCGAGGCCGAGACCATCCGCAAGATGGTCATCGCGATGGCCCGCGACCCGCGCGTGCTGGTCATCAAGCTCGCCGACCGGCTGCACAACATGCGCACCATGCGGTTCCTGCCGCCGGAGAAGCAGGTCCGCAAGGCCAAGGAGACCCTGGAGGTGCTGGCCCCGCTGGCGCACCGGCTGGGCATGGCCACGGTCAAGTGGGAGCTGGAGGACCTCGCGTTCGCGATCCTGCAGCCCAAGAAGTACGACGAGATCGTCCGGCTGGTCGCCGACCGCGCGCCCTCGCGGGACATCTACCTGCGCAAGGTGATCGACGAGCTGACCGGCGCCCTGGGCGGCTCCCGCATCACCGCGAAGGTCGAGGGCAGGCCCAAGCACTACTACTCCATCCACCAGAAGATGATCGTCCGCGGCCGCGACCTGGACGACATCCACGACCTGGTGGGCGTGCGGATCCTGGTCGAGGACGTGCGCGACTGCTACGCGGCGATGGGCGTCGTGCACGCGCTGTGGCAGCCGATGCCCGGCCGGTTCAAGGACTACATCGCCCAGCCGCGGTTCGGCGTGTACCAGTCGCTGCACACCACGGTGATCGGGCCGGACGGCAAGCCGCTCGAGGTGCAGATCCGCACCTACGAGATGCACCACACGGCCGAGTACGGCATCGCGGCGCACTGGCGGTACAAGGAGACCAAGGGCACCCATCACGGCACCGCCGTCGACATCGACGAGATGGCGTGGATGCGGCAGCTGCTGGACTGGCAGCGGGAGGCCGCCGACCCCGGCGAGTTCCTCGACTCGCTGCGCTACGAGCTGGCCGCCCGCGAGATCTTCGTGTTCACGCCCAAGGGCGACGTCGTCACCCTGCCCGTCGGCGGCACGCCGGTGGACTTCGCCTACGCCGTGCACACCGAGGTCGGGCACCGCTGCATCGGCGCCCGCGTCAACGGCCGGCTGGTGGCGCTGGAACGCAAGCTGGAAAACGGCGACGTCGTCGAGATCTTCACCTCCAAGGCGGAGAACTCCGGGCCCAGCCGCGACTGGCTGACCTTCGCCAAATCACCCAAGGCGCGCGCCAAGATCCGCCAGTGGTTCGCCAAGGAACGCCGCGACGAGGCCATCGACGCCGGCAAGGACGCGATCACCAAGGAGGTCCGCAAGGTCGGCCTCCCGTTGCAGCGCCTGGTGTCGGCGGAGGCGATGGGCGCGCTGGCGGCCGAGCTGCACCACCCGGACATCAGCTCGCTCTACGCCGCGGTCGGCGAGGGCCACGTCAGCGCCAAGCACGTCGTGCAGCGGCTGGTGGCGCTGATCGGTGGCGTGGAGGAGGCCGAGGACGAGCTCGCGGCCCGGTCCACGCCGTCCACGGTCACCCGCCGCCGCGCGGCCAACGACGTGGGTGTCGTCGTCAAGGACGCCACCGACGTGTGGACCAAGCTGGCGCGCTGCTGCACCCCGGTGCCCGGCGACGAGATCCTCGGGTTCGTCACCCGCGGCGGCGGCGTCAGCGTGCACCGCACGGACTGCACGAACGCCGAGGACCTGCGCGCCCAGCCGGAGCGGCTGGTCGAGGTGGAGTGGGCGCCGTCGGCGAACTCGGTGTTCCTGGTGTCCATCCAGGTCGAGGCGCTGGACCGGCACCGGCTGCTGTCCGACGTGACGAAGGTGCTGGCCGACGAGAAGGTCAACATCCTGTCCGCGTCGGTGCAGACCTCGCGGGACCGGGTGGCGGTCAGCCGGTTCACCTTCGAGATGGGCGACCCGAAGCACCTGGGCCACGTGCTGAAGGTGGTCCGCGGCGTCGAGGGCGTCTACGACGTGTACCGCGTCACGTCCGCCTCCTGACCCCGGCGGTTAGGGTGCCGGTATGGCACCAGGGCTGGAGTTCGCGCGCGACGGGGAAGTGGCCACGCTGACCTTCGCGCGGCCGGAGAAGAAGAACGCGATCACGCACGACATGTGGGCGGCGATCCCGGACGCCGTCGCCGCGGTCGAGGCCGGGGCGGCGCTCAAGGTGCTCGTGCTGACCGGCGCCGGGCCGGACTTCTCCGCGGGCGCGGACATCTCCGAATTCGGCAGCCTGCGCTCCACCGCGGACGGCGCCGCCGCCTACGACGAGGTCGTCGAGGGCGCGGTGACCGCGCTGGCCGGCATGACCAAGCCGACCGTGGCGAAGATCCGCGGCAACTGCATCGGCGGCGGCTGCCAGATCTCCGTCGCCTGCGACTTCCGCTTCGCCGAGGACGGGGCGCGCTTCGGGATCACCCCGGCGAAACTCGGCATCGTCTACGACTTCCGCTCCACGCGCCAGCTGGTGTCGCTGATCGGGCCCGCCCACGCGCGCTACTTCCTGCTGTCCGGCCGGCTGATCGACGCCGCCCGCGCCCGCGAGATCGGCCTCGTCAACGACACGTTCGCCGACCTCGACGCCGGGGTGTCGGACTTCGTCACCACCCTGTGTTCCCGTTCGCAGGCCTCGATCCGCGGCATGAACCGGATCATCGGCAAGATCCTCGACGGACAGTCCGAAAGCGACGGCGAGGTCGAGGAGATCCGCTCCGCGGCCATCCACGGCGAGGACTACGCCGAGGGCGTGGCGGCCTTCCTGGGCCGCCGCCAGCCGAAGTTCACGGCCTCCTGAACGCGGCAGCGGCCTGGGGTCCACACTGGACTCCAGGCCGCTGCCGGGACGAGGATCAGCCGATCGTCACCGCGGTGAACTTGACCTCCGTGTTCGGCTTGCCGCCGCCCGGGCTCGGGTCGAAGCTGCCGTCGTGGCCGGCGCGGGCCACCTTGTCGAGCACCTCCAGGCCGGCGTCGGAGATCGAGCCGAACACGGTGTAATCCGGGCTCAGCTCCGCCGGGCCGTACACCATGAAGAACTGGCTGCCGTTGGTGTTCGGGCCCGCGTTGGCCATCGCCAGCAGGCCGCGGCCGTAGGTCAGCTCGGGGAAGGTCTCGTCGGCGAACGAGTAGCCCGGGCCGCCGCTGCCGGTGCCGCTCGGGTCACCGCACTGCAGCATCATCAGGCTCGCGTCGGTGCCCAGCCGCGCGCACGACGTGTCGGTGTAGTACCCCTGCTGCGCCAGGCTCAGGAAGCTGTTCACGGTGCACGGCGCGAGCGCGCGGTCCAGCGTCAGCGGGATGTCCCCGGCGGTGGTCTTCAGGGTGACGTTCACCGTGCCGGTCGACGGGATGTCCTTGCCCTGCGGCGGGTTGTTCGGCTTGGCCGCGGACTCGCCCGGCGTGGCCGGGTACTCGCACTGCACCGGGTTCGGCAGCGGCGTCGGCCGCTGCGGCACCGCGGCGCGCTGCGTCGGGATGTTCAGTCCGGAGGACGGGGCCGTCGTCGGGGAGGCGGCGGCGTCACCGCCGTCACTGCCGCGGGTCGCGAAGAACACCACCAGCCCGGCGACCACGACCACCGCGCCGACGGTCGCGCCGACGCCGACGATCTTGCGGCGTTTCGCCTGCTCCGCCCGGCGGGCCATCTGCCGCTCGAGCTTGCGCTTCGCGGCCTCACGGCGCTGCTGGTTGGTCGCCACCTGCCCTCCAGAATCCACTCGACGTCACCGATCGGGTGGCGGCAGTCTATGGGCACAGCCTGTGAGGACCCTGTACAGCCCCGGTTAGGGTGGGTGCCGGACATCCCGGGCACGGGTGGACGCGCGGACGCGGAGGTGGATTTTCGTGCTCGTCGTCGGGTTCCCGGCAGGCGCGCTGCGGGCCAACTGCTACCTGCTCGCGCCCGGCCCGGGCGCCGGGCGCGTGGTCGTCGACCCGGGCGAGGACTCGGCCGGCCGCGTCGCCGAGGCGCTCGCCGAGCACCGGCTGACCCCGGCGGCGGTGCTGGCCACCCACGGCCACCCCGACCACGTCGGAGGCGCTCCGGTGCTGACTGCGGCCCACGACGTTCCGATGTGGATCCACCCGGCCGACCGCGGCCTGCACGACGGCTTGCCCGCGGACGTGCGCGACCTGACCGGC
The DNA here is from genome assembly GCF_003385175.1 of Amycolatopsis ruanii. NCBI lineage: Bacteria > Bacillati > Actinomycetota > Actinomycetes > Pseudonocardiales > Pseudonocardiaceae > Amycolatopsis > Amycolatopsis ruanii. Next base: position 25,524 of record NZ_PQHY01000041.1, on the reverse strand, counting down.
GCGCCGCTGGAACTGGCGGGCCTGGTGATCGACGTCGACCTGGTGCCCGGCCACACCGACGGCTCGGTGGTGTTCCGCGTGACCACGCCCGAGGGCGGCCGCCTCGCGCTGACCGGCGACACGCTCTTCGCGGGCTCGGTCGGCCGCGGCGACCAGCGGCGGCTGGGGGAGTCCCTGCGTGACGTGCTGCTGCCGCTGCCCGATGACACGGTGGTGCTGCCCGGGCACGGCCCGGCCACGACGATCGGCCGTGAGCGGGCCGGCAATCCGTTCCTGAGCGGGGCGCGCAGCGTCGTCCCGATGCCGTGATGGGGGAAGAAGTGACCGAGCCGAAGAAGCCGGCCGAACCGCGGCGGCTGCCGCTGCACCAGGAGGATCCGGGGCTGGCCCGGCGCCGGCTGCTCTCCGGTCTGGCCGGGGTGCTGATCATGGCCGCGGCGTTCGGCGGCATCGCGGGACTGATCGGCGGGCAGGTCCCGGGCCTGGTCACCGCGGCGGTGGTGGGGTTGCCGCTGCTGTACGTGGTGGTGTGGAACGTGCGGCGCAAGCTGTGGCTGGAGGGCACCGCGGTGCTGGTGCGCACCTTCCGCACCCGCCGCGTGGACCTGGCTCAGGCGCGGCGGATCGACCTGCTGGTCACCGACGTCCGCGGGGCGCGCACGGTCAGCCTGCTGTTCAACTCCGGGCAGCGCGGCCAGGTCGTCAAGATCGACCTCGCCGTCTACGCCGGGACCGGCGGGCGCGAGCTGCCCATCCTCACCCTGCGGCGGCTGGCCGACGCGGTGGCGAACAACATCGAGGCCAACGGGCTGGTCTTCGCCGAGCTGCTGGTCGCGCAGCTGCGGGCCGAGGCGCGCGGCGCGGGTGTGCCGGACCGGCCCCTCTACCAGCTGGCGTCCGCTGCGCCGCCGGGCAAGATCGCGCAGCGGTTCACGATGGAGGCCGTGAGCCGGTTCGTGGCGCGGCTGGGCTGACCTCGCCGTCGCGGCCGCCGAGCCGGTTCTCGATCGCGGTCAGCTGCTCGCGGATGCCCTCCAGCTGGTAGACGATCTCCGGCAGCTCCTCCGCGGCGAAGGTCGCCAGCCGTTCCAGGTGCTTGGCCGCGTCACGCAGTTCGGTGAGCGCGGTCGCGATGCGCGGCAGGCTCGTGAGCGTGCGGACGGCGGCGTTCGTCAGGCGCCGCGGCAATGCGTGAACGACCAAGACCCCTCCCCGCCGGACGGGAACCGTGTGCCCGGCCTTCGTACCCCATGGCGAGGGGCCTGACCAGCGCGGGGTGCTCGCCTGGGGCTAGTGATCGCTGCTGTGCCTGGTGGGGCTGACGGGTTCGCGGCTGGCGATCATCGCGGCCAGCACGGTGGTCACCGGCACGGCCGCGACGATGCCGACGCTGCCGGCCAGGGTCCGCACGATCTCCTGCGCGACGTCCTGCGAGCCGAGGATCGCGCCGAGCCCGACGCCGGAGATCGACGAGTACAGCATCACCGGCAGCGCGGCGCCGGCGTAGGCCATGACCAGCGTGTTCACCGCCGAGCCGACGTGGTCGCGGCCGATCCGCAGCCCCGCGGAGTACAGCTCGCGCCAGGTCAGCGACGGGTTGGCGCGGCGCAGCTCCCACACGGCGCTGGTCTGGGTGACGGTGACGTCGTCGAGCACGCCGAGCGCGCCGATCAGGATGGCGGCCAGCAGCAGGCCGCGCGCGTCGATGCCGTGGCCGAGGGAGGCGATGAGCGTCGAGGTGCTGTCGTCCAGCCCGGTCAGGGACGCGGCCGCGGAGAAGGTCGCCGACAGCGCGCCGATCAGGGCCAGGCTGACCAGCGTGCCCAGCACGGCGACGGAGGTGCGGGCGGACAGGCCGTGGGTCAGGTACAGGGCGATGAACATGATGAGCCCGGCGCCGACGATCGCGACGAGCAGCGGGTTCTCCCCGGCCAGGATCGCGGGCAGCACGAACGCCACCAGCACGACGAAACTGAGCACCAGCGCGCCGAGCGCGGCCAGGCCGTGCCAGCGCCCGAGGACGACCACGCCGATCGCGAACAGCGCGGCGAGCACGGCGAGCGGGAGGCCGCGCTGGAAGTCGACCAGCTGGTAGGAGCCGGGATCGGCCGCATCGCCGCCGTTGTAGGCCAGGACGACGTCGTCGCCGGCGCTGAAGCGCGGGGTGCTCGGCTCGATGGGCACGGTCAGCTCGACGGTGCGCCCGCTGCCCGGCCCGTCGGTGAGGGTGATGGTGGCGGTGAGGCAGGGCTTGGCGTCCGGCTGGTCGCCGACCTGCACCTGACCGGCGGCCAGGCAGGGGCCGGAGGTGGCGGTGCTGATGGTGCCGTGGACGGGGGTGCCCTGCGAGATCGCCGAGTCCGGTTCGGCCTGGCCCCAGGGGTAGAGCAGCAGCAGGCCGGCGACGGTGGCGAGCGCGATGGGGGCCAGCAGCCAGATGAGGAGGAGCTTGACGCGCCGGGAGGCCGGCGGTGCGGGGGAGTGGCCGTGGCCGTGCCCGTGCCCGGTGGGTGGCGCGGCGGCGCGGGGCGGGGTGTCTTCGGAGCGGCGCGCCCGGTGGCCGGTGCTTTCGGCGCGCCCCCGTCGCGGGCGGCCGGCTCCGCTCGCACGATGCGCCGCGCGCGGAAGGCTCGCCTCGGAGGGCCCGGCGGCCTCGTCCGATCCGGCAGGGCTCCGGGGCGGGCGCGCCGTGCGCTCGTCAGGGTTCCGGCGGCCAGTGCGACGCGAGTCCGCTTCGGCGGCAGTCGCGCGCGATCGCCGGCCGGTGCCCGGGGCGCCGCCACCAGCACGTGCGGAGCTGCCACTTCCGGTGCCGTGACGCCCGTCCGCTCGGTGCTCCGCGGAGGAAGCCCCCGCGGCGGGCCGGCCACCCAGGGCGTCGCCACCCGCGGGCCGGGCGGGGGAGTCGCCGGTCTCGGCGTAGCGCCGCGCCCGTCGCGCGCGGCGGGGGTCGGCAGCAGGCGGCCCGGGGATCCGGCGGATCGGGCCGGTCTCCGCCGTGGGGTCGTCGTCGTGCTGCATCGGTCCATCGTCCCGCCCGCCGCCGTCACTCCAGCGGGTGGGTCGTGAAATTCCTCCGCGAAACCGCGTAACGACGGCCCCCCGGATCCGTCCTATTGGCGAAGAGCCGCGGGAGGACAGGAGGCCATCGTGCACGCGGAAACGGTCGAGGAGCACCAGTTCGTCAGCCTGGACGGCTACGACATCCCGGTCTTCTCGCGGTGGAGCTACACCACCGCCGATCCCTACGCCATCACCCTCGCTTTCCGGGCCGACCGCGGCCGCTGGGTCGAGTGGTGCTTCGCGCGGGACCTCCTCGTCGCCGGGATCAGCGAACCGGCGGGCGAGGGCGACGTGCGGATCCGGCCCGACCTGCCGACCGGTCCGGACCAGCTGCTCATCGAGCTGGAATCGCCGGACGGGTACGCCGTCGTCGAGCTCAGCCGCGAGGGCGCGGCCCGCTTCATCGCCTCCACCCACGCGCTCGTCCCGCTCGGCGCGGAGAGCGCCCTGGTCGACGTGGACGGGTTCATCGCGGAGATCACCAAGGTCTGAAACCCGTTCCCCGCGGCGGCGAACGGCGTTCACCCGGTCGTGATCCTGCACCCGGCCGCCGTCGCCGAGCGGGCCACCGTCTCCGCCCTCGTCGCCGCGCGGCACGCCGTCGCGGGCGTCAACGGCATCACCCCCACCGGCTCGTCGGTCGGGCCGGCCAGGCGACCTTCGACGCCAAGGTCGCCGAACGCCTGGTGGCCGCGTTGGACGCCCGGCCCCGGGGGAAGCCCTCGCTGCCGGACGGACTGACCGCACGCGAGGCGGAGGTCGTCGGGCTCATCGCCCGCGGGCTGACCAACGCGGAGATCGCCGCCGAGTTGTGCATCGGCGAGGCGGTGAAGACCCACATCAACAACGCGTTCGCGAAGATCGGCGTCCGGCACCGTGCCGAAGCCGTCCGCTACGGCCTGGAGCACCAGCTCTGGCCCGTGCCTACGTGGAAAGCCGGGCGGGACAGGGCAGGCGCCGGGGAAGCGGCTGGAAGGGGGCCGTCACCAGGGGCGCCCTCGACCACCTGGACGACCGGAACCGCCCGAACGACCACCGGCGCTGAGACACGGCCGGGGAAAGGGTCTGGGGACATGACCGGCGGACTGCTCCTGGCCGACGGCGACGGCATCATGGGCGAGCTGCTGCACGACTTCCTCGTGAAGGGCCTCATCGTGGTGGTGCTGGTGCTCATCGCCATGGTGGTGATCTGGAAGACCGCCGGCCGGAAGCGGGACTGATGGCTCCGCACGGCGGCACTCCGTCACCTCAGGTCGCAGGCCGTGGCGCTCAGCGTCCACAAGGGACGCTCAGCCACTCCTGCGGGCTGACGCCCAGCCGGATCCGGTCGAGTTGCTCCAGCAGCGTCTCCAGGCGGCCGGGGTCGTCGAGGTACTCCAGCGTCGCGCGGTAGAAGGCGTTCGCCATCGTCGCGGGCATCAGGTCCGAGGCGTCGAAGCAGAGGGTGCCGCCGGAGCGCAGCGTTTCGGCGATCTTGCGCGCCGCCGGGTGGCCGTCGTAGACGCGCAGGTCCACCGAGCGCGTCGCGGAGAACGCGCTGCCTCCGCTGACCCGCGGCCAGATCTCCTGCGCCGCCGGGGTCGCCAGGTACCGGATCAGCGCCCGCGACGCCGGCGTGTCGGTGAACATCCCCGCCAGATCGGCCGACACCTCGTACGTCCCCGGCGCCACGTCCGGCCCGGCCGGCGGGACGGCCACGAAGTCCAGCTCACGTCCGGCGTCCGGGTAGCGCGCCAGCATGAACGAGCCGTTGTGCTCGTAGGCGCAGCTCTGCGGCGAGGTCAGCATGCCCTTGCCGGCGCCGGCGAAGTTGGTCAGCAGCACCCGGCCCGGGTTGTCCCCGACGGTGCCGGCCATCATCGCGCCCCACGTCTGCCACGCGCGCCGCACCGCGGGCGCGGTCCACGCCAGCTGCCCGGCCGCCCACTGGCGGTAGACGTCCGGTCCGGACTGGTGCAGCAGGACGTCCTCCACCCAGTCGGTGCCCGGCCACCCGGACACCGGTGGCGCGCTCAGCCCGAGGCACCACGGGCGCGCGCCGGTCGCGGCCGCGAACTCGTCCCAGGTGCCGGGCTGGGCCAGGCCGTGCAGCGCCGGGTTGAACCACACGATGCTCTTCAGGTCCACCTTCACCGCGATCCCGTACAGGTGCGCCTGCCCGGCCACCTGCAGCTGGAGCCACTGTGGACCGTAGATCTCCGCCGGCGGCGCGCCGAGCACGTCGTCCAGCGGGTACAGGTTGTGCGAGCGCACGTAGGTGACCAGCTCACCCGGGTTCGGCACGACCGCGATGTCCGGCGGGTTGCCGTTCTGCACGTCCGAGGCGAGCACCTGCGACACCGCGCGCGTGCCCTGGTAGTGCACCCGGATCCCGGTCTCCGCGGTGAACCCCGCCAGCACCTGCTCGAACGCCGCGCCCTCCGCGCCGGTCCACGACGCGAGCACGGTGATCGTGCGCGTGCCCGCCCCGGCGCCGCAGCCGGTCAGGCACGCGGCGAGCAGGATCAGCACCCCGGCCAGGCCCCTCATGAGCGGAACCGGTATTCGTCGAGCCGGGCGTGCAGCCCCCACCCGGCGAGCACGGCGATCGCCAGCGTCACCGCGGGCACCACCAGCGGCAACTGGCTGCTCGCCGCGGCCGCCTCCAGCCGGTCGCTGACGTCCCGGGTGCCCGCCGCGGTGGTCGCCTCGTCCGGAATGGTGCCCGCCACGCTCGTCGGCACCTGGCCCGCCGCGCCCACCGTCGGCCCGCAGTCCCCGCCCCGGCAGTGCGCGGTGACCAGGCGGATCAGCTTGTCCTGGCCGTCGGCGTCGGTCAGCGCCATCCGCCGGTCCCACCCGGCCAGCACCTCGGTCAGCCGGTCTCGCGCGGTGTCCAGCCGGTGCGCGGCGACGAGGGTGAACATCATGCTGGCGCACAACCCGAGCAGCAGCAGCGTGGCCGCCAGCAGCTGCGGGTTCACCAGCCGCTGGAAGCGCTTTCCCAGGTACAGCTGGGTGACGCACAGCAGCGCGAGCAGCACCGCGATCGGCACCGCCCACAGCGCGGGCGTGGCCGGGTGCAGCCAGCCGGTGGTCAGCTGCCGCGCCAGGGCCTGCTCCTGCACCGACCGCAGGTCGCCGAGCTGCTCCAGCACGCCGTCGGGGGAGTGCAGCAGCTGCGAGGAGGCGTCCCACAGGTCCGCCGTGCCGACGACCTCGCCGCCGCCCTGCCGGTAGTGCGCGTCGGCCTGCGCGACCGCGGCCCGGTAGGCGGCGAGCAGTCCCTCGACCAGGCGCAGGATCTGGCTGCCCGCGTCCCCGGCCTCGTTCAGCTCGGCGACGCGGGTGAGGCTCTGGCTCGCCAGCGCGGTCTGCGTCGCGTACTCGGTGCCGGCCCCGGCGAGGCGGACCTCGCCGGAGGTGAAGCTGCGCACCGCCGCCCGGTCCGCCCGGATCAGCGCCGACTCGGCCGCCGCCACCTCGACCACCGCCTCCGCCGTCCGGTCCCGCACGGTCTCCGCCGCCATCTGCACGCCCCGCACCGTGGCGAACCCGGTGACCAGCACGGCCAGGGTGGTCACCAGCAGGGCCACCCGCAGCCGGACCAGCGTGCGCCGCGTCGTCGAGCTCACCACAGGGACCTCGCTCGCACGCCGTTGGCCCGGTCGATCAGCACACCGTGCTCGTCCGCGGTGCGGGCCTGCCGCGACAGCTCGCGGTAGGACCGTTCCAGCCGGTCCCGCAAACCCTTCTCCGACACCGGATTCCCCAGCACCGGGCCGGGCGGCAGCGAGCCGTCGCCGTGCTCCAGCACGAAGGAGAAAGCGCTCTCCTGCACCGCGGTCGCCAGGCGCTGCCACGACTCCTCGCTGTCCAGCGTCAAGGTGTGCAGCCGGTCGGCGGCCGCCGCGACGTCGCTCGCCGACGGGTGCGCGCCACCGGGCAGGTGACCGGCGAGGATCCGGACCGCGGCCACCGCGGCGCCGTGCCGGTGCAGCGAGATCTCCGGCACCTCGTCGAGGATCGCCACCGCCGCGCCGCGCTCCCCGGCGCGCAGCCGGATGCGCGCCAGCCCGAACGCCGCGCTGGCCTGCAACCGGTCGCACGCCCACACCGCCTGGTAGAAAGCGGCCGCGGTGTCCGGCCGCGACAGGTACTCGGCGCAGAACCCCAGCGCCAGTTTCGGCGCGAGCTCGCCGGGGGTGGCCCGGTAGACCTCGTCGAACAGCTCCCCGGCCTCGCGCACCCGGGGCCCGGCCACCGGCAGCAGGCCGCGGTGCCAGCTGGTGCGCCAGTCGTGGTGCGCCCGCCAGCCCAGCTGCCGCTCCGCCGACCGCAGGCAGTGCCCCGCCGCGGTCAGGTTGCCTGCTTCCAGGTGCGCGCGGGCCCGGTGGAAGTCCACCTCCACCGATCCCGGGACGCGCGCGAGCTTGGTGAGCAGCCGCCGCGGGTCCGGCGCGCGCACGGTGTGCAGCAGCGGCGTGTGCGGGTCGTCCGGATCGGGGAACGGCACGGGCAGGCCGGTCGCCACGTCCGCCGGGGAGGGCCGCCCGCCGGCCAGGGTGGTGCTGCCGCCGCCGGTCCACGTGGTCAGCGGCGGGGCCAGGCTGAGCCCGTCGTCCAGCAGCGCCGCGGATTCGGCGAACACCGCCGACCGCGCCGGCCGCGACTTGCCGTCGGTCAGGCAGCGCACCTCGCGCAGCACCCCGCGCACCTGGTTCAGCATCTCCGGCACGTCGGCGAAGCGCCGGTCGTAGCCGGCGGTCGCGCGGGCGACCAGACGGCGGAACGACTCCGCCCCCGGATCGCCGTCGCCGCACTCGACCAGCTCGTCGAGCATGACCCCGACGGCGTGGATGTCGGCCCGCTCGGTCAGCCCGTGCTCGCGGATCTCGGTGTGGCCGACCAGGTAGGGCGTGGTGCCCAGGATCGGGCTCTCCCGGTCGCCGGTGCGGCGGATCGCGCCGAAGTCGATCAGCTTGGCCGAGCGGCGCGTGCGGATCACGTTGTCCGGCTTCATGTCGCAGTACAGCAGGCCCTTGCCGTGCAGGTAGGCCAGCGCGCCCAGCACGTCGACGGCGCACGCGAGCGCGTCGGCGATCGTCATCCCGCCCGCGTCACGCACACTCCGCAGCGACGGCCCGTCGACGTGGTCCATCACCAGGTACCGCAGGCCGCGGTGGGTGACGACGTTGACGATGCGGACGATGTTGGGGTGTTCGAGCGCGGTGAGCACGCGGCTCTCGTGCACGGCCAGCTTGATCGCGGCCGTGTCGTGCGGGCGGGTCAGGCCCTTGAGCACCACCTGCTTGCCCTGCAGGTTCCGGTCGCGGGCGAGGTAGACGTAGCCGAACGCGCCGCGGGCGAAGCACCGGTCGACCTCGTACTGCCCGGCGACCAGCTCACCCGGCCCGAGCCCGGCGGGTTCCGGGGGCTCTTCCTCGAAGCCCACTCACCGGAGGTTACGACACGGCCCCGGTGCGTGGCTAGGTTGACCCCAGGCTGTCCGCCACGACGCGAAGGGGGTGTGACGTGCCAGCCGAGGACAGCGCGGTCCGGCGCGTGCTTCTGGTCGCCTACGACGATGCGCAGATTCTCGACCTCGCCTGCCCCAGCGCGGCGTTCGAGATCGCGAACAACCGCGGCGCGGCGCCACCGTATGCGATCGAGCTCGCCACGACGCGCGGGCGGCAAGTTCGCAGTTCCTCCGGAATCGGCCTGACCGGGGCCCGGCGGCTGGCGGCGGTCACCGGGCGGCTCGACACGATGCTGGTCGTCGGGGGACCGGGGACGGAAACCGCCATGGCCGACGATGGGTTGCTGACGCAGGTGCGCCGTCTGGCGCCGCGCTGCAGGCGGATCGCGTCGGTCTGCACGGGCGCCTTCGTGCTGGCGGCCGCGGGCTTGCTCGACGGCCGCCGCGCCACCACGCACTGGGAATACGGAGATCTGATGGCCTCGGCGTTCCCGGCCGTCACCGTCGACGTGGCGCCGCTGTACGTCCGCGACGGCAACGTCTACACCTCCGCCGGGATCACCAGCGCTCTGGACCTCACCCTGGCGTTGATCGAGGACGATCACGGACCGACCCTGGCCCGTGAGGTCGCCCGGGAACTGGTCGCCTACCTGCACCGGCCGGCCGATCAGGCGCAGATCAGCACGTTCCTGGCCCCGCCGCCCGGCGGCCGGATCGTCCGGGACCTGCTGGGGTACGTCGCCGCTCACCTTCCGGCGGATCTCAGCCCACCGGCGCTGGCGGCCCGCGCCGGGATCAGCACCCGGCACCTCACCCGTCTCTTCACGAGCCAGCTGGGAGTCACGCCGGCTCGCGCGGTTCGCCGGGTGCGCACCGAAGCCGCCGCCCACCTGGCGCGCGGCAGCGACCTGTCGCTCGCCGCGATCGCACGGCGGTGCGGGTTCCGGTCCGCGGAGACGCTCCGCCAGGCGTTCCTGAGCCACTACGGGATGACCGGGGACAGGATTCGCAGGATCACGGACATGCCCCGGCCGCTGACCCCGGCGCTTCCCGAGACTGACCGGTGTCAGGAACAGGGGCAGCCGCGCGAGGCGTAGTCATCGTGGTTCGACTGGGGATGTCCGGGGAGACAGCGGCGCATCGCGGGTACTGCCATCGACCGAAACCGGAGGATCCGTCGTGCACCGACCTCTTGCCCAGCTCTCGATCGCCTTGTCCGTCGCCGCCGCCTTCACCGCCCTGGCGGTACCGGCCGCGCAGGCGTCCCCGATCCACGTCTACTCGTTGAGCGACTGCCCGAACGGGCGGGTCTGCATGTGGACGGAAGGCAACTTCGCCTACGCCCCGACGGCCTACCCGGCGGTCTCCTTCCGCTCGCTGAACCCCGGCGACCACGACCGGGTCAGCAGCTGGGCCAACAAGACCCCGTACCAGTACTGCCTGTACGACAACGGCAACAAGGAACTCCTCGACACCCTCTCCCCGGGCAAGTCCCGCCGGACGATGCCGGAGGGAACCAACGATCGGGCGGACAGCTACGGGCGTTGCTGAGCCACGACCACGCCCACCGGCCAGGTGATCAAGCGGGAGGCCGGGCGACCCGGCCTCCCGCTGCGCCGGCTACGCGCGGGCCCGCAGGTACGCCGGATCGGCCGCGGGGATCGGGGTGTCCGGGCGGTTGCCGAGGATCTCGTTCATCGCGTGGAAGTACGGCGGCGCGGCCACCGTGCCGCCGAACGCGCCGTGCCCGCACGAGCCCAGGTGCACCGGCGGGCCGGGGCAGATTTCGGCCGGGTGCGGCCCGTCGGCGAAGACCATGGACGACACGGCGTAGTCGTCGACGCCGCCGACGAAGGCCACCGACTCGCTCCGCTGCGTCGTGCCGGTCTTGCCGAAGTCCGCGTGGTGCCAGCCCGCCGCGGCGGCCGCCGCCGCCGACGTGCCCGACACCGTGTCCTGGCTCAGGCCGTTCAGCAGCGAGTCCGCCAGCCCCGGCGGCACCGCCTGCTCGCACGCCTGCCGCCGCACCGGGACGTCGTGCCCGTACCGGTCGGTGACCGACAGGATCGGGTCCGGCGGGCACCAGGTGCCACCGCTCATCAGCGTCGCCGGCACGTTCGCCACCTCCAGCGGGCTCACCGGGCTGTTGCCGAGCGTGAACGACAGCTTGTCCTGGAAGTACTGCGACTGCGGCTGGCTGTACTGCGGGTCCGGCGACGACGGGTCGGGTTTCGCGCCCGCGTCGTTCGTGGTCAGCGTGTTCCGCAGGCCCAGCCGCCGCGCCACGTCCAGCACCGCGGGCATGCCGACCTGCTGCTCCAGGTTGACGAACGCGACGTTCGGCGAGGTGGCCAGACCGTCCCGCAGCGAGATCGGGTCCGGGTAGTGCACGCCGTCGTTCTGCACGCAGTACGGCTGCGTGTACTCGTTCGCTCCGGGCTGGGTGAAGCACTGGCCGGCCTGGTTGGGCAGTGGCGTGTCCAGGCCCGCCTTGCCGCTCTCCAGCGCGGCGGCCGCGGTGAAGATCTTGAAGGACGATCCGGCGCCGAACACGTTGCCCGCGCCCGCGACGATGTTGGTCGCCGTCTCGCCCCGCGCCGGGTCCGTGCCGTAGTTCCGGTTGGCGACCATCGCGAGCACCTCGTGGGTGGTCTGGCCCGGCCGGATCACCGCGAAGGTGTTCGCGACGCCGTCCTGCGTGACCGGCACGTTCGCGTCCACGGCGTCCTTCGCGATCCGGCTCACCCGCGGGTCCAGCGTGGTGCGGATGACGTACCCGCCGGTCTCCAGCTGGTCGGCGATGAACCCGGACCGGATCAGGTAGCTCTCCGCGTACTGGCAGAAGAAACCGGCGTCCGGCGCGGCGCCCAGGCACGTGCTGGACGGGACGTCCGGGCCGCCGGGCCGGACGCCGAGCGGCGCGGCCTGCGCGATGGCGCCGTCGGCCGCGGTGAGGGCTTTCGTGCCGACCATCGCGTCGATCACCAGGTTCCGCCGCTGCCGGGCCTGGTCCGGGTGGGTGTAGGGGTTGAAGAGGCTGGGGTTGTTCACCATCCCGGCCAGCAGCGCGGCCTGCGGCACCGTCAGCCTGTCCGGCGTGGTGCCGAAGTACGCGTGCGCTGCGGCGCCGACGCCGTAGATGTTGCCGGTGAACTCGACCACGTCGAGGTATCCGGTGAGGATGTCCTCCTTGGACACGGTCTGTCCGAGCTGGACGGCGATCTTGGCCTCGCGCAGCTTGCGGGCGATGGTGTCGGCCTGGTCGGCCAGCTGCGCCGCCCGGTCGTTCCGGTCGACGACGTTGACGAGGTAGTTCTTGACGTACTGCTGGGTGATCGTCGACCCGCCCTGCGTGCTGCCGCCGGAGGAGTCGTGCAGCGCGGCGCGCACCATGCCCTTCACGTCGACGCCGCCCTCGTCGTAGAAGCGCCGGTCCTCGATCGACACGATCGCGGCCTTCATCGCCGGGGAGATCTGCCCGGCGGTGACCGGGAGGCGGTACTGGTCGAACAACGTCGCGATCGGGGTGCCGTCCCGGTCGGTCACGGTGGTCACCAGCGGCTGCTCGCTGCCGGCGAGCGTGGCGGAGATCCCGTCCACGGCGTCGGCGACCTGGTTCGACAGCACACCCGCGCCCAGCACGACGGGCGCGGCGACCCCGGCGGCGAGCACCCCCGCGACCGCGCAGAAGGCGAGGAACCGGGGCACACCACGAGACGGACGCACGGGAGCCGAGGGTAAGCGGGCCGCCGTGAAGACCCGGTTGCCGGAATGGTCTTTACCTTGTGGACAAGGGGTCTTGGGTCAGCGCGCCGGCACGCAGTCCACGGCGAGCGCGTCGCGGACACCGGCCGCGCCGCGCTGCGCGAACGCCCACAGCGCGCTGGCCGTGCGCATCCCGCGTTCCCGGCTCAGCGGGGGTGGCGGGGGGTAGCGCACGTGGAGCCCGCGCTCCAGGAACGGGCGCTCCGACAGGTACTTCGCCCCGCCCGGCCCGCACAGGTAGGTGCCGGCGCCGACCGCGGCGGCGAGGTCGGCCAGCCGCTGCGACCGGCCCTCCCGCGAGGGCAGGTCGCTGCTGCGCACCACCGCGCCGCGCCAGCCGAGCCGGTGCAGCATCGCGCGCACCGACACCTCGGCCACGACCGCCGGCCGCTCGTTCAGCGCCAGCGCGGCGAGCACCTCCTCGACCAGCTCGCCGGTCTCGCGCCAGTGCGGGCAGCGGCCGTAGTACTGCCGCACCAGGCGGGACACCGTGCGGTGGGTGCCGGCCGGATCGGCCAGGAGCAGTTCGCCGATCCGGCTGTCCCGGCCGCGCGGGCGGTGCACCGGCACGGTCAGCCAGCGCTGGGCCTCCGGGTCGGCGGCCGCGGCGAGCCGGGCGCGGTGCTGGTAGTCGCGGGCGTTGAACTGCACGTCGTCGAGCACGACCCACACGTCGGCGCGGAGCAGTTTGCCCAGTGTGGACAGTCGGGGGAAGAGATTCGGTTGATGGACGGCGCAGGAAAGCGTCTCGGACACGGGCCGTATGGAATCACAGCATGCGGCTGCGGAATCCGGCGGCCACCAGTCGGCGATAGGCCGAATACACGATCGGGGGAATTTTCTGCGGAATGGCGAAACCCTTTCGGGGATACTCGATGAGGCGCTGGAAATCGCCCACGATCATGTCGATCAGTTCGGTGCCGTGCTGCGTCCGCAGCGCGTACTCGGTCAGCGACACCGGGGCCGAGGCGCACACCGGCTCGACCTCCGGCCACACCTTGCGCGTCGTCGCGAACGCCCGCCGCTCCATGTAGGGCATGGAGACCAGCATCAACGACGAGACCTCGATGCCCGCGGCGGCGAGAACCCGCCGCGACAGCGCGATGTTCTCCCCGGTGTTGGTCGCGTGCGGCTCGACGAGGATGGCGTCGTCGGGCACCCCGAGTTCCAGCGCCCGCTCCCGGTAGTGCACGCCCTCGCCGCGCGGGAAGGCACGCGCGGTCTCGCGGCTGTTGCCGCCGCTGAACACCACGACCGGGAACAGCCCGCGGTGGTAGAGTTCGGCCGCGTGCGCGGCGACGCCGAGGTCGTTGCAGCCCAGCGCCACCGCGGCCGAGCACGGTTTCGGGCGGTGGCGCAGCCGGTGGAACTCCCAGACGAGTTCGGCGTCGGCCCACACCGTGTCGAGTAGTACTTTGCGCATGGGTTTCTCACCGGGACTCGAAACGGCGGCGAATGCCGTCGATGCTGCGCAATTGGTGCATGAGCCCGTAGCGGGTGGAAATGCGCGCGGTCCGGTCCAGAATGGCGAGCCCGGAATCCGCGGTGGCGGTGTCGGAGAGCAGGATGTGCGCGTGCGCGGTGTCCAGCCGCACCTGCTGCAGCGGGGTGTCGTCGACCCGGTTGGTCAGGGCCACGTCGATGGCCCGGCCGGCCGCGGTGAGATCGCCCGCGCCGCGGTGGGCCAGCGCCAGCTTCTGGTGCGCGATCGACCAGTCCGCGGGCTCTTCCAGCGCCTCGAACTCGCGGATGGCCGGCACGATGTGGTGCGTCGCCGTCTCGTGCAGCCCGCGCTTGCTCAGCGCCGTGCCCACCCACAGCCGGGCGCGCGTGCGGTCGTGCGCGGACAGCCGCTCGTCGGCGGTCAGGCTTTCGTAGCGCGCGGCGGCCGAATCCAGCTGCCCGGACATCTCGTCGATGACGACCAGCTGCAGTTCCAGCTGGGCCACGCGGCGCGGGGACTCCAGCTCGGTGAACACGCGCAGCGCCTGCCGGTAGACGTGCTCGGCGGACAGCCGGCCGCGCAGCGCGCCCTGGTCCTGCCGCACCTCGCCGAGCAGCCGCAGCGACCGGCCGTAGAGGTACATGCCCTGCCGGTCGGAGCTGTTCGGCTCGAACCGGGCCAGCCAGCGGTCCAGCAGCGTGCGCGCGAGCCGGAACTCCTGGCGCCCCAGGCACGCCACCGTGCGGTCCAGGTCGTCGGTCCAGGCCTCGTAGTCGTAGCGGGGGACCGGTTCCGGCGCGCGGCCGGCTTCGCGCGCCTGGGTCACCAGCACCTCGAACCGGGTGCGGGCGCCGGCGTCGGCCCTGGCCAGAGCGGTGTCGAGGATGGCCTGCGTGTCCGGCCGCGGCACCGTCGAGGTGCCGCCGCTCTCCCATTTGGCGACGGTGCGCGCCGCGACGCCGAGGTAGGCCGCGAACCCCCGCACCGACAGGCGGAGGGCGTGCCGCAGCAGCCGCGCCTCCCGCCCCGTCCACTGCTGGGCGGTCGCGGCTCCCGGAGGGTTCGTCCCGGCGGCCACACGATCAGGGTAACCACATCGGGGGGCGGTAAGTACACCGAAAGTGCAACGGTGGTTCGTTTCCGTCACGAGTTCGCTCGTTCAGGCTAGAGCAAGGCACTCGTCGCCGGGTTGACTCCTTTGTCCCGGGCCGATCCCCGGCGCCGGGTGCCGCTCCACCCTCCCTCCCGTGCCGGGGCGGGCGCGCTCCTCGTGCCCGCGGGATCTCCGCGCCCGCCCCGGCGCGGATCCCGCGCTGCGGCAGGGGAAACCGCCCGCGCGGAGGTGTCGTCCCCCGGACGGCGCACTACGATGGGGTGATGACCGGCATTTCCACGCCTGCCCGGAACACGTTCCGCGAGCAGCAGTGGCGGGAGGCGCACGACCGTTACCTCGAGTGCGCCCGCGAGGTCTTCGCCCGTCTCGGCTACCACGCCGCCACGGTCGCCGACATCGTGGCGGCCGCCAACGGCAGCCGGGCCACCTTCTACGCGCACTTCCGCGACAAGGCCGACATCGCGGCGGCGCTGTTCGAGCGGATCCTGCCGGACACGGCCGCGCTCTACCGGATGCTCGCGCGCTTCCCGGAGCTGACCCGCGACCGCGTGCGCGACTGGCTGGACGAGCACGTGCTCGCGTTCTGGGCACGCTACGCCGTGGAGATCGACGTGCTGACGCAGGCGGTCGCCGACGACCCGCGCGTCGCGGCACGGCACTACCAGTGGGGCGTGGACGCGGCGCGGGAGCTGGCGCCGTACCTGACACAGTGGACCGGCGAGCACGAGCAGGCCGGGCTGACCCGCGCGCTGTTGCTCGTGCTGCAGCTGGAACAGGCGTGCTACCACTGGCTGATCCGCGGCGTCGGTCACGACCGCGCGCTGGTGCTGGACGTGCTCGCCGACGTGTGGTGGCGCGAGCTGACCTTCCTGCGCACCGGCCCGTGACCGTCGTGCTGGACGGTGGGCTGGCCACCGAACTGGAGGCGCGCGGGCACGACCTGTCCGGCGAGCTGTGGTCGGCCCGGCTGCTCGCCGACGACCCGGCCGCGATCGTCGCCGCGCACCGCGCGTTCTTCCGCGCCGGGGCGCGGATCGCGACCACCGCGAGCTACCAGGCGAGCCTCGGCGGGTTCGCGGAGCTGGGCCTGGACTCCGGCGAGGCGGTCCGGTTGCTGGAGCTGAGCGTCGAACTCGCCCGCGAGGCACGGGTGACCGGCGACGAGCTGGTCGCCGCCTCGATCGGGCCGTACGGCGCCACGCTCGCCGACGGGTCGGAGTACCGCGGCCGCTACGGGCTGACCGTGGCGGAGCTGACCGCGTTCCACCGCCCCCGCGCGGACTTCGTCGCCGCGGCCGGGCCGGACCTGCTGGCCTGCGAGACGGTGCCCGATGTGGACGAAGCCGAAGCGATGCTGCTCGCCATCGAGGGGCTCGGCGTCCCGGCGTGGCTGTCCTACACGATCGAGGGCGGGAGCACGCGCGCCGGGCAGCCCCTGACCGAGGCGTTTTCGGTCGCTCGCGGCAACGACCAGATCGTGGCCGTGGGCGTGAACTGCTGCGATCCGCGGGATGTCGCGGTGGCGGCGCGGATCGCGCGGGAGGCGAGCGGGAAACCGGTGATCGCCTACCCCAACAGCGGGGAGACCTGGGACGCGCGGGCGCGCCGCTGGACCGGGCAGGCACGGTTCTCGCCGGAGGCGGTGCGCGACTGGCTCGCCGCCGGCGTCGAGTACGTGGGCGGGTGCTGCCGGGTGCGCCCGGACGACATCGCCGCGCTGGCCGCGGTGGTCACGCCAGGAGGGGGATCGCCACCAGCGTGAGGTCGCCGGCCAGCACGATCGGCGTGGCGAGCCGGCGCATGCGGGACAGGGAACCGCGCGGCCCGGCCAGCGCGATCATCCCGGCGAGGAAAGCGCCTTCGGCGACCACCCCGGCAACCGCCCAGCCCGGGCCGTACCGCCACCACAGCCCGCAGCCCAGCAGCGCCAGCCCGGCCGCCACGACCCCGCACGAGATCACCAGCGTCCGGCGCGGACCGTACCGCGCGCCCGGGGTGCGCACCCCCGTCCGCGCGTCGGCGGCGTGGTCCGGCGCGGAAAACCACGCCGTGCGGCCGAACGCGAGCACGCACAGCCCCGCCAGCACCGGCACCATCGACCGCTCCAGCGCCGGCCGCACCGCGAAGTACGACGCCAGCCCCGGCACCGCGAGGAACCCGGCCCCGAACACCGCGGGACCGGCGAACCCGCGTCGCTTCAGCCGCACCGGCTCCAGGTTGTACGCCAGGTGCGCGGCCAGCGCCACCGTGATCACCAGCAGCGCCGCCCACCGGCCCAGCCACACCGCCACCGCCGCGCCCAGCGCGAGCGCTGCCGCTGCTTCGGCCGCCGCCCAGGCGAAGATCCGCCCGCTGCCGATCCGCCGCGCCGCGCCCGCCAGGGCCGTCTTGTCCCGGTCCTGCTCGTCGGTGCGCAGATCGGCCGCGGTGTTCAGCGCCAGCGCGGCCAGCAGCACCAGCAGGGTGGCCGCCACGGTGAGCAGCACCGGTCCGCCGAGCAGGTGCCGCGGATCCGCGAACGCCGCACCCCAGCAGGCGTAGGCCAGATAGCTCAGCGGCAGCGGGAAGTGCAGGCGGTGCACGAGAACCACGTCGCGCCACCACGTCAGTCCCGGCACGCCACCACTTCCACGCGCAGCCGGGCCGACGGCGCCATCGCGTGCCCGCGGAGCTTCGCCACCCCGGCCCGCGGGTTGACGCACCGCAGCGCGCGGCGGCGCAGCAGGGCGGTGGTGATCATCCGGATCTCCAGCTGCCCGAGCTGGCTGCCCAGGCAGAACCGGGTGCCGCCGCCGAAGGGAAGGTAGCCCTCGGGCACGCCGCGGCGGCCCAGGAACCGGCCGGGGTCGAAGGTGTGCGGGGACGGGAAGTACTCGGACCGGTGGTGCGCCAGGTAGATCGCGGGGGTGAGCACGGTCCCGGCGGGCAGTGTCCGGCCGAGCAGCTCTGCCGTCTCCGGCAGCGCCCGGTTCCCGGCGACCTCGACCGGCGGGTGCAGCCGCAGCACCTCGGAGATCACCGCCTGCAGCACCGGGACCTCCGCCGGATCGGAACCGTCGCCGGTGGTGGCGGCCAGTTCGGACAGCACGGCCTCGCGCAGGTCGGCCCGGCGCGTGAGCCAGTACAGCGTCCACGCGGTCGCCGACGCGGTCGTCTCGTGCCCGGCGAACAGCAGCGACACCACCTGGTCGCGCAGCTCGTCGTCCGGCACCGCGCCGAGCCCGCCGTGCCCGGTCAGCAGCGGCGACACCAGGTTCCGCGGATCCGCCTTCGCGGCGGCGACCAGCCGCGCGTCCAGCTCCGCGCCCGATGCGGGCAGGCCGCCGCGCAGGAACCGGTGGGCCAGTGCGCGGCGGCGCGACCCCAGCGCGTGGTCCAGCCACGCCGTGACATCGCGCAGCAGCGCCGGATCCGCCTCACCCAGGATGATCCGCGCGACGATGTCCAGCGCGAGCCGCCGCGTCCACGCCGCCAGGCCGAACACCGTGCCCGCGCCGAGCGCGTCGATCGCCGCCGCGGCCGCCTGCGCGATGAGGCCGTGGTAGGCCCGCAACCGCCGTCCGCGCAGCGGTGCGCCGAGCAGCTTGCGGTACGCCGCGTGGCGCGCGCCGTCGGCCCACAGCATCGACTTCGGCCCCAGCAGCGGGGCGAGCGAGCGGCTGCCCGGGTGCCGCAGGCGCGGGTCCTGCCGGAACAGCGCCGTGAGCGCTTCGTGGTGCCACACCAGGATCTTCGGCGCCGGGCCGGTGCGCACGTCCAGCATCGCGGCCGGGTCGTCGGCGTGCGCGTCGAGGAACCGCAGCGGTGCGGCGGCGAGCGCGAGTTCCACCCGGTTCATTCACGCCGTCCGCTCGGCCGGTGCCGGCTCGAGCCGCGCCAGCAGCGCCGCGACCCGCGGCCGGCGGCGGGCCAGGTGCAGCGCGGCGATCCCCTCCGCGCGCACGATCCGGCCCGGGGTGTACAGGTCCTTGTCGTGCCACAGCGGGGGATGCGCGGTGTCCGGCCAGGACAGCAGGAACACGCAGCCGCGCGCGGCGGCCTCGTCCGCCCACGGCTCCCCGGCGCGGGCCAGGACCTGGACGGCGTAGGCGGTTTCCTCGAACGTGCCCTGCCAGCGGCCCCACGAGCCGTCCGGCCGCTGCGTCGCCGCGATCCACCGCAGCGCCCGGGCGCGGGCCGTCGCGCCGCGCCCGCTGCCCGCCAGCGCGAGGAAGCACCGCGCGGTCGCGTAGTACGGGGAGGCGTGCCACTTGTCGGTCCAGCTGCCGTCCGGGTGCTGCTGGTCCCCGATCCACGCGGCGACCCGTCCGGCCACTTCGGACGGTCCGTGCGCGCAGAGCGCCTGCAGCACGTGGGCGTTCGTGGTCACCGACGGCGTGCGCTCGTCCGGGTAGGTGCAGAAGTGACCGTCCACGTGGTACTCCCGCAGGCAGTCCAGCGGATGCGGCCGGCCCTGCGCCGCCAGCGCGTACAGGGCGGTGGAGGTGTCGTCAGCGTCCGGCGGCAGGCCCGCCCCGCCCGCGAGGCCGTGCGGGCCGATCTCCGCGGCCAGGTCGTCGAGCACCTCGTCCGGGACGGTCACCGCCAGGCCCGCGTCGGCGAACGTGGACAGCACCCAGGAGCGTTCGAACACCGTCAGCGGCGCGGCGACCGGCACCGCTCCGCCGTGGCGCGCCTGGACGTTCTCCAGGTACCGCAGGCCGGGGTGGGCGCCGCCCTCGCCGCCGAGCCAGGCCGCGGTGGCGGCGGGGGAGCAGCCCAGCCCGTTCTCGCCGGGGGCGGAGCCGACGTTGCGCGCGGCCGGCCCCAGCGCCTCCAGCGAGTGCAGGATCTTGTCCGGCAGCGCCCGCCCGTCCTCGGCCAGCCGGCGCAATTCGTGCAGCAGGGCCGGGTGCGTGCCCTCGGGGTGCGGCAGGCGGCGGCCGCCGGTGAGCACGACGCCGTCGGCCGCCAGCGCGTCCAGGTGCGCGTTGAGCGCGGACACCAGCGACGGCACCAGGATCTCGACCGCGACCGTGTCCGGGAGGCGGACCCGCAGGTCCGGGCCCCACCGCGTGGACAGCGCCCGCAGCCCGTGCTCCGCGGCGGCCGCGATCGCCGGGGCGCCGGTGCGGCGGAACTCGGTCAGCAGGCCCTCGGTGGCGCTCAGCGTCGGGAGCAGACCGTAGCCCTCCGGCCCGCCCCAGCCGCCGTCGGCGGCCTGCCGGTCGAGCAGGAACGCGACGCGGCCGGCGTGCCCGGGCAGTCCGGGCAGGAGCGTGACGAGACGGGCGGTTTCGTACACCGACGGGGAGAAGTCCCCGTACGGATCGGTGACCATGGCGCGCAGCAGGTGGTGCGCGTGCTCGGCCAGGTCGGCGGTCATGGGCGGTCCCTCGTGGTCCAGCGGCACGTTGATCACGCTCGGTGTACCGGCCGTGACGGAGAGATCCAACCTAGCATCCCTGAACACCGTTCTTAACCGGTTTCGCCCGAGTGGCGCAGTAACCCGGTGGAACGAAACCCTTCGATGGGATGGATCTCGGCCCTCGCTACGTTGAGTGTCGAGGAGAGGTGCCCGGAACAGGCAGGAGGCTGTGGTGTTCGATCCGACGGATCTCTACGAGGTGGACTCGGAGCTCCCGGAGTTGAGCGGGGCGGTGCTGTTGCACCAGCTCGACGGCTTCATGGATGCCGGCCAGGCGGGGGCGCTGGTCAGCGAGCACCTCAAGGCGAACTGGGACAACCGGGTGGTGGCCCGGTTCGACGTGGACCGGCTGATCGACTACCGCGCGCGGCGGCCGGTGATGACGTTCGACACCGACCACTGGGAGAGCTACGACACACCAGAGCTGGCGGTGCGGCTGTTCCACGACGAGGTCGGCACGCCGTTCCTGTTGCTGAGCGGCCCGGAGCCGGACGCGATGTGGGAGCGCTACGCCGCCGCGGTGCGGACGCTGGTGGAGCGGTGGGACGTGCGGATGACCGTGTCGTTCCACGGGATCCCGATGGGCGCGCCGCACACGCGCCCGCTCGGCGTGACCGCGCACGCGACCCGGCGCGAGCTGATCGGTGACTACGAGCCGGTGCTCAACCGGCTGGAGGTGCCGGGCAGCGCGCTGAACCTGACCGAGTTCCGGCTCGGCGAGGCCGGGCACGACGCCGTCGGGTTCGCCGCGCACGTGCCGCACTACCTGGCGCAGTCCCGCTACCCGGCGGCGGCGCTGACCGTGCTGGGCTCGATCACGCGGCTGGCGGGCCTGTCCCTGCCGGACGAGGCGCTGCGGGCGGCCTCCCGCCGCACGGACGCCGAGATCGCCCGGCAGGTGGCCGAATCCGACGAGGTGGCCGACGTCGTGCACGCGCTGGAGCGGCAGTACGACCTGTTCGTCGAGGCGATGGACGGGAAGAAGACCCTGCTGGCCGACGAGAGCGCGATGCCGACCGCCGAGGAGCTCGGCGCGGAGTTCGAACGCTTCCTGGCCGAACAGGACCGCCGCGACTGAGCCCGGCCCGCGAGTCCCACGCTCGGGCGCGCGAGTCCCACGCTCAGGCGCGCGAGTTGCCCGCCCGGGCGCGGCCAGCAGGCCGCCGTTGGCGAGGCGCAGTGCGGAACTCGCGGGCGCGAACGTGGAACTCGCGGGCGCGAACGCGGAACTCGCGGGCGTGTACGTGGGACTCGCGGGCGGGAGCGTGGGACTCGCGCAGTCAGGGGAGGCGGTGCGGGGCGCGCTTCGGCGTGTGCCGCGGCCATCCCGGCGACGGGGTGCCGGTGCGGGTGAAGGACAGCCATGCCGCGCGTAGCTCGCGGCCCAGTTCGGTCAGTGTCGTCCACTCGGCGCCGGCCAGCATCGGCGCCGCCCGCCACGCCGTCTCGTCGCCGAGCAGGAACGGCAGGTCCACGCAGTGCCCGGCGCCGTACGGCGAATCCGGCGCGCCCCAGTCGAACACGTAGCTGTAGACCCGCCCGCCCCGCGCGGCGAGCTGGTCGGCGAAGGCCCGCGAGGGGGCCCCGAACATCCACCGCGTGATGCCGGCCTTCACCGCCGCCACCCCGCGCGCGGTGACCGGGAACCGTTCCAGGTGGGCGAATCCCGGCTTGCCGGTGAGGAACGAGTTCATCTCGGCCGCCGTGGTGCCGATCAGCACGTCCACGTCCGGGGCGAACCGCGCCCGCTGCGACAGCCAGTGCGTCACGCTCGGCAGCGGCGGCGCGTCGGCGACCGGGCAGAACGGCGGCACCGAGTACAGCCCGCCCGGCCCGGCGGCCTTGACGATCGTGTCGTTCTGGGCGCGCAGGATCTCCGCGACCGGGGCCGTCCGCGGATCCCCGCGCAGCGCGGTGGTGAACAACCGCGCCGTGCGCGCGGCGCTGCGGGGGCCGGCGAGCCGTAGGCCCAGCGGCGCGCTCTGCAGGATCGCCCGCCGGAACAGGCCCCGCGCCTCCGGCAGCGCCATCAGGCACGCGATCGAATGCGCCCCCGCCGACTGCCCGAACACGGTGACGTCGTCCGGGTTGCCGCCGAAGGCCGCCGCGTTCTCCCGGACCCACCGCAGCGCGGCGAGCTGGTCCAGCAGGCCGAGGTTGCCCGGCGAGACCCCGGGCAGGCGCAGGTAGCCGAGCGCGCCGAGCCGGTAGTTGGGCGCCACGAACACCACGTCGCCCTCGGTCACCAGCCGGTGTCCACCGTAGAACCCGAACGAGTTCGCCCCGGTGACGTACGCGCCGCCGTGCAGCCACACCATGACCGGCCGCTTGCGATCGTCGGCGGCGGGCGTGATCACGGTGAGATTGAGGCAGTCCTCGTCCTGGCCCGGCACGTCCGCCGGGACGCCCATGACCCCGTCCGGCCGCACCGGCGGCTGGGGGCTGACCGGGCCGTGGCGGCCGGCGTCGCGCACCCCGGTCCACGGCTCGGCGGGCTCGGGCGGGGCGAACCGGGGCGCGCGGGCGAACGGGATGCCGCGGAACTCGGCCAGGCCGTCGGCCGTGACGAATCCGCGAAGCTTGCCGCCCCCGGCGGCCACCACGGTGTCCACACCACCACTGTAACCGCGGCCCCCGCGCGATGATCGCGGAGCGGATTCCGCCGCACCGCTCAGGACGGGCGCGGGTAGAGCCGCCGGGTGACCGACAGCCAGTGCGCCTCGTCCGGGCCCAGGGGCGGCCGGCCGAGGGAGTCCCACAGGTCGGCGTAGCGGTCGGCCAGACCGTGCCAGCCGTCGTCGGCCGGGTCCCGCAGCGTCCACCCCAGCGCGTCCAGAGGCAGGTTCCCCTTCGCGCTGTTGCACACCCAGCAGGCGGTGACGATGTTGGCCGGATCGAGCGGGTCGCCGCCCCGGGTCACCGGATCGACGTGGTCGTGGGTGGCCGAGATCGTCTCGACGGCCGGGTGCACTTCGCCGGCCTTCCAGTTCCGGTGGTACGGGAACTCCCGCGGGTACGCGGCCGACACCAGGCGCATGACGGGCGTGAGGACGGTCCGGACGCCGCAGTAGCGGCACTGGTAGCGGTCGCGCTCGAAGATCCCGGCCCGGGCGCGGACCGAGGGTGTCCGCCGGTGGACGGGCGGCCGGAGCCGCTCGGCGATGGCGGCCATCCGCGCGTCCGCCGCCGCGCGATCGCGCCGGATGAGCGCCCGGACCAGGTCGTCGAGCGCATCGGGGTAGCCGGCCGCGTTCCCGCTCGTCGTCCTCACCGCAACCCTCCCGCCGCCGGAGCGCCATGATCCTGGGGTGCCGCCGAAGTTGACCCGCGTGCGCCGCCCGACCACGCTGGAGTCAGCTCAGCAGCCGACGAGGGGTGTGCACGATGACGAGCACGATCGAGCCGGGCGTCCGGGCGGGCACCGAACTGGCGTACCTGACGGGCTTCGGCAACGAGCACCACAGCGAAGCGGTCCCCGGCGCCCTGCCGGTCGGCCGCAACTCCCCGCAGCGCGCGCCGCTCGGGCTCTACGCCGAGCAGCACAGCGCCACCGCCTTCACCGAACCGCGCGCCCACAACCGGCGCAGCTGGGTCTACCGCATCCGGCCCTCCGCCGCGCATCCGCCGTTTCACCCGATCGAGCATCCGACGCTGCGCAGCGCCCCGGTGACCGACGGCCTGCCGGACCCGAACCGGATGCGCTGGGACCCGGTGCCCTTCCCCGGCGAACCGGCCGACTTCGTCGACGGCCTCTACACCATCGGCGCGACCGGCAACGTCCTGCAGCGCGCCGGCATCGGCATCCACGTCTACCGCGCCGACCGCTCGATGACCGGCCGCTGCTTCGCCGACGCGGACGGGGAACTGCTGCTGGTGCCGGAACTCGGCGGCCTGATGGTCCACACCGAATACGGCAGGCTGCGCGTCGAACCCGGGGAGATCGCGGTGATCGGCCGCGGTGTGCGGTTCCGCGTCGACCTGCTCGGCGACCGCGCGCGCGGATACGTGTGCGAGAACTACGGGCAGCCGTTCACCCTCCCCGAACTCGGGCCCATCGGCGCCAACGGCCTGGCCAACCCGCGCGACTTCCAGTACCCGGTCGCGGCGTTCGAGGACCGGGAGGCGACCGTCGAGGTGGTGCAGAAGTTCGGCGGGCGGCTGTGGGCGGCCGAGTACGACCACTCGCCGCTGGACGTCGTGGCCTGGCACGGCAACCACGCCGCCTACAAGTACGACACCGCGCGGTTCAACGTGATGGGCACGGTCAGCTACGACCACCCGGACCCGTCGATCTACACGGTCCTGACCTCGCCGTCGGAACTCTCCGGACAGGCCAATGCGGACTTCGTGGTCTTCGCGCCGCGCTGGCTCGTCGGCGAGGACACCTTCCGCCCGCCCTGGTACCACCGCAACGTGATGAGCGAGTTCATGGGCCTGGTCAAGGGTGTCTACGACGCCAAGGCCGAAGGGTTCGTGCCGGGCGGGGCGAGCCTGCACAACATGTGGTCGGCGCACGGCCCGGACGCCGCCACCTACGCCACGGCCAGCACGCAGGAACTGGTGCCGCAGAAGATCGACGACACGCTCGCGTTCATGTTCGAAACGCGCTGGCCCGTGGTGACGACGGACTTCGCCGCGTCGGCGGCGCACCGGCAACCCGGCTACGACGAGGTGTGGCGCGGGATCCGGCGCGAGTTCACCGGCTGAGCACGGAAGGTGCGCGGCGGGTCCCGTACCGCCGTCCGGCCCAGTGGGGCCCTAGGACTCTCGCCGCGGATCCTCGCCGCCGATACGGTCGCCGGAGAACTTCGCGGAGGAGGTACTCCGATGCCGTTCACCGACCGGAGGGACGCCGGTCGCCGCCTCGCGGCGCGACTGGACCGGTGGCGAGGCAGCGACGCGGTGGTGCTGGGGCTTCCGCGCGGGGGCGTGCCGGTCGCGTCGGAGGTGGCCCGCGCGCTCGGCGCGCCGCTGGACGTGGTCCTGGTGCGCAAGCTGGGCCTGCCGTTCCAGCCGGAGCTCGCGCTGGGCGCGATCGGCGAGGGCGGGCTGCGGGTGGTGGACCCGGATCTGGTGCGGCGGTTCGGGATCAGCGCGGCGGAGCTGGCCCCGGTGGAGGCCGCGGAACGGTCCGAACTGGACCGTCGCGCCGCCCGGTTCCGGTCCGGCCGGGCGCCGGTGCCGCTGGCGGGACGGACGGCGATCGTCGTCGACGACGGGGTGGCGACCGGGGCGAGCGCGCGGGTCGCGGTGGCGGCCGCGCGGGCGGCGGG